>JAUZSJ010000014.1 GCA_030949555.1 Persephonella sp.
TTGGTGGTGCAGCTCAAATAAAAGCGATGAAGCAGGTTGCAGGTACACTCAGACTTGAGCTTGCCCAGTTCAGAGAGTTCGAGGCTTTTGTTCAGTTTGCATCAGAGCTTGATAAAGCTACGCAGCAGCAGATTGCAAGAGGGCAGAGACTTGTTGAGATATTAAAGCAGCCTCCAAACAAGCCTGTTCCTGTTGAGAAGCAGATAGCAATCATATATGCAGGAACAAAAGGATATCTTGATGATGTTCCTGTTGAGGCAATACAGAAATTTGAGCAGGAGCTTTACACATTCCTTGGACACAGAGAAACCGGAAGTTTTAGAAATGATAAGGGCAGAGAAGAAGCTGACAGATGAGATAGAAACAAAACTGAAAGAAGCAATAGAAGAATTCAAAAAGAAAGTTGCCTTTTAGTGAGGTGAAAGAAGAATGGCAAAGCTCTCACCAAGGGACATAAAGAGAAAGATACAGGGTATAAAAAATACACAGCGTATAACAAAGGCAATGAAGGCGGTTTCAGCAGCCAAGCTGAACAAAGCAAGGGCGATGCTCAATGCAACACGCCCTTATTCAGAGAGGCTTTACGACCTGATTAACGACCTTGCAATGTTTGTTGACAGGGATATACATCCCCTGCTGAGAATAAGGGAGGAGAAAAAGATAGATTATGTGGTGATAACTGCAGACAGGGGACTGGCAGGTGCTTTTAACTCCTATATTGTAAAAAGAACCCTCTCAGACGTCCAGAAGTTTCAGGAGGAGGGAAAGGAGGTAAATCTCCTCCTTATCGGAAGGAAGGCTGTTCAGTTTTTCAAGAATAAAGGATACAGCATTATTGAAGAGTATGAAGATATATATAGAGACCACATGAACCTTGCATTCACATCAAAAGTTGGTGGAATTCTTGCAGAAAGATATGAGAATGAAAAGACAGACGCAATTTACCTTATCAATAATGAGCTTTTAACAACTGCCACATATGAGACCAAGGTGAGAAAGCTGTTCCCAATAGAGCCAGAGCTGAGCTACGATAAACTTTCTGAACTTTCCAGATACAACATAGAGCCTTCTGCAGAGGATGTGCTGGAAGAGCTCCTCAAGAGATACATAAACTTCCAGCTTTACAGGGCACTGGTAGAATCCTCAACAGCAGAGCATGCTGCAAGGATGATTGCTATGGATAACGCTACAAGGAATGCAGGAGAAGCTATTAAGAGATGGACAATCATATTTAACAAGGCCAGGCAGGAAGCAATCACAACAGAACTTATAGATATTATTAATGCAGCCAATGCAATTGAATAAAAGAAATTCGGGAGGATATAAAGAATGGCAGATATTAAAGGAAAGATTGTTCAGGTCGTAGGACCTGTTGTTGATGTTGAGTTTGAAACAGAAGAACTTCCAGAAATAAGATGGGCTTTAAAAACAGTAAGAACAGCCATTGACGACAGAGGTAATGAAACTTCAGAAGAGCTTTACCTTGAGGTGGCGCAGCACCTTGGGGAAAAAAGGGTCAGAACAGATAGCATATGGTCCAACAGACGGTCTTGTGAGAGGTCAGGAAGTTGAAAGTGTTGGAGGTCCTCTCCAGATACCAGTAGGAAAAGCAGTTTTAGGAAGGATATTTAATGTTGTTGGACAGCCAATAGATGATGGAGGACCAGTAGAGGCAGAGGAAAAATGGCCAATATTCAGACCTGCTCCATCTTTTGAAGAGCAATCAACAAAAGTTGAGATATTTGAAACAGGTATCAAGGTTATAGACCTCCTTGTTCCATTTATAAAGGGAGGAAAGGTTGGACTGTTTGGTGGTGCTGGAGTTGGAAAAACAGTTCTTATGCAGGAGCTTATCCACAACATAGCTAAGTTCCACTCTGGATACTCTGTTGTTGTTGGTGTTGGAGAGAGAACAAGAGAAGGAAACGACCTGTGGATGGAGATGAAAGAGTCTGGCGTTCTCCCGTACACTGCCATGGTTTACGGACAGATGAACGAGCCACCGGGAGTGAGATTCAGGGTTGCCCGACACAGGTCTGACAATGGCTGAATACTTCAGGGATGTGGAAAAGCAGGACGTTCTTATATTTATAGACAACATATTCAGATTTGTTCAGGCTGGTGCAGAGGTTTCAACACTCCTTGGAAGACTTCCTTCTGCTGTTGGATACCAGCCAACACTTGGAACAGACGTTGGTGAGGTTCAGGAAAGGATTACATCAACAGTTAACGGTTCTATCACATCTATTCAGGCTGTTTATGTTCCTGCTGATGATATTACAGACCCTGCTCCAGCGTCAGTATTTGCCCACCTTGACGCTACTATTGTTCTTCAGAGAAGACTTGCAGAATTAGGAATTTATCCAGCTATTGACCCATTAGAGTCAACATCAAAAGCCCTTGCTCCAGAGTATGTTGGTGAAGAACACTACTTTGTTGCAAGAGAAGTTCAGAGAATTCTCCAGAGATACAAAGAGCTGCAGGAGATTATTGCAATATTGGGTATGGGAGGAACTTTCAGAAGAAGACAAGGCACTGGTTTACAGGGCAAGAAAACTCCAGAGATTCCTTGCTCAGAAGTTCCACGTTGCTGAGCAGTTTACAGGTCAGCCGGGAGATTACGTAAAAAGGGAAGACACAATCAGGTCTTTCAAAGAAGTGGTTGAAGGCAAGTGGGACCACCTTCCAGAGCAGGCATTCTACATGGTTGCTGACATAGAAGATGCAAAGAGAAAAGCAGAAGAGATGGCAGCAAAACAGGGATAAATATCAATGAATTTTATACATGCGGGCTTTTAAGCCCGCATTTTTTTTGACTTTTTAACAATCTCTTATTATATTTTAATGTAGTTTTATTAATTTTATCCTTAATATATTAAGGGATACAGAATGCTCAGTTATGAAATTCTTGAACCGTATATGGAAGATATATTTAACAGATTTTATGAAGAGGTGCTCTCTGACGAATTTCTGAAAACATTCTTTGATTCAGATGAACAGATTAAATCCCTCGTAAAAAGACAGATTCAGAACTTTAAAGATACATTAAAGGAAAGCGACAGGGAAATAGAACTCAGGTATTACAATCTTGGACAGCTTCACTACAGAAAAAAGATTCCATTTGTTAATCTCATCTCAGGTGTTGATTTTATCAAAAATGAGATATACCGGATTTTGATTGAGAAAAATCTTATTGATGTATACTTTTTTGAAGTTCACGAACTTTTTGAAAAGATAAAAAATGTCCTTGCTTATACGTATCTGGAGCTTTCTTTTAGTGAGATATATGTAGGGATAAACCCTGAATACAAAGATTATCCATTTTTTAACTATCATTATAACTGGTTGCTTAAGCTGAAACGTGTAATAAAATCCAGAGACAAAAACAGAATTCCAGAACTTGACTCAAAGAAATGTCAGCTTGGTAAGTGGTTGAGAAACAGAGAGTTTGAACTTATGTGCGGTGATAACAAAAAATGTATGATAATAAACGACATACACGAGCTTATACACAACACTGCCAAGAGCCTTGTTTTTTATGTTTTTCAGGAAAAGTATGTGGAGGCATATCTCCTTTTTTAAAGCATTAAGCGGTCTGTCGCTTAAAAATACTCAACGAGCTTTATAGAGGATATATCTGTCTTGTATGTTAATAACAGAGAGGAGCGTTTTCTGTATTTTCTTTCCAATGAGCTCAAAAGAACAAAGTCTGGCAGTATAATAATTGTTAATGTTAAAAGGCTTAAGGCGATTAACGAAATATACGGGAAAGAAACAGGAGATTTTATATTAGAAAAGATAGAGCAGCTGATAAAAAGTAACTTTTTGAGAAAAAATGAGCTGATAGTAAGGGGGATATCAGGAGAGTTTTTTGTATTTTCAGATACGAAGTTTACGAAAAAGTTTGAAGAGAGACTGCAAAAGATAAGAAATTTTATTGAAGATTATAAGGGTTTTCCTGTAAAGGTAAAAGTTTATATAGCTTCTGTATTTTTGCCTGAAAATGCTTCCCTTATACCAGAAGAAATAAGGAAGGTTATATCTGTCGTAAAGCAGAAGGCAAAGGAAAGAGGGAGATTTTATATTGCAAAAACAGAAGAGAGTGGAAAGAGAAATAATACCTTCTGTGAGTTTAAAGTTCAAAGATATATCCTTTATCAGCAGTGCTATTTCTGAAGAAAAAGTAGAGATTTACTTCCAGCCTATAATAGAATCTGAAAATCGGAGATGTTTACGGTTACGAAGTTCTTGCAAGACTGGAGAAAAATGGAGATGTTATACCTGCAGGCGCATTTATAGAGCTTATAAACAGATTGGATCTTAGTGTGGACCTTGACAGAATTGTTCTAAAAAAAGTGTCAGAGCATGCCGATGTCCTGAAAAATGTAACAAAAAATCTGTTTGTCAATGTGAATGCAAAATCTTTAAAGTCTGAAGGTTATATTGAATCCCTCAGTGAAGTTAAAAACCACCTTAAAAGGAACAGGATAAATCTGATAATGGAGCTTACAGAGCATGCCACTTCTGGAAAATGTGGAGGTGGTAAGATTTTTGAGTGAAGAATTTGGAGTAAGATTTGCCGTTGACGATTTTGGGACAGGCTATTCTTCCCTGAAAACAGTTATAGACCTTGCAGATTCTGGTCTTATAGAAGTTTTGAAGATAGACGGAGAGCTTGTAAGGGGTATTACAACTTCTGAAAAAAGCAGAAAGATAGTAAAGATGATTGCATCGATGTCAAAAAATCTAAACACGAAAACTGTTGCTGAGTTTGTGGAAAAGCCAGAGATTACAGCTCTTATAAGGGAGGTAGGTATAAACTACGGGCAAGGTTATGCATTAGGAAAGCCTCAGCCTATTGACCAGCTCCTTTCCTGATATACTCAACAAATCTGTCAAGCCTAAGTCTTGCTTTTCCTTCAAAATCTAATCCAACAGTTCTTCCTGTTTCTTTAATCCTTCTGTATCCTGTGTAAGCAATCATTGCTCCGTTGTCTGTGCACAGGTAAAGGGAGGGAAAATAAACAGAAAAGCCTGTTTTTTTACTTTCTTCCTGAAATCTCTCCCTCAGTCTTGAGTTGGCAGAAACCCCTCCAGCTACCACAACCCTTTTTATATCAAACTTTCTGACAGCGTTTACAGTCTTACTTACCAGAACATCAACAACAGCTTCCTGAAAGGAATGTGCTATATCTTCCTTGCTGTAAATACCTTTTTCTGCTTCCCTCATAACTGCTGTTTTTAAACCAGAGAAGGAAAAGTTAAATCTGTTTTTTCCACTGTCTCTGAGTAGAGGTCTGGGAAACTTTATAACTTCTTTTCCTTTTTTTGCTATTTTGTCTATTATGGGGCCTCCCGGATATCCCAATCCTAAAATCCTTGCCACTTTGTCGTAAGCTTCTCCCGCTGCGTCATCTAAGGTTCCTCCAAGATAAAGATAATCCTCAAATCCTCTGATTATGTACAGCTCTGTATGACCACCTGAAACAACAAGGGCAATAAACGGAAACTGTATCTCCTCCTCAACAAATATAGCAAATATATGGGCTTCAATGTGGTGAACAGGGACAACGAGGCTTTTTTAAACTCCAGCTGAGAGCTTTTGCTGAAGATATACCTATCACAAGAGATACAATCAGTCCTGGGGCTACAGTAACAGCTACAGCATCTATATCGCTGAGAGTTATCTTTGCTTCTCTGACAGCCCTATCTAAAACAGGGATTATGTTTCTTGTATGCTCCCGAGCAGCGAGGTCTGGATATACTCCTCCCCATTCTGAGTGGAGTTTCATCTGTGAAGAGACCACATTGGACAGAATTCCCTTTTTAGAGTGGAAAATACAGACCCCTGTATCATCACAGGAGGTTTCTATTCCTAAAACAATCATTTTTCAGCTTTTTTTGCAAAGTTCAGTATTTTTATGGCATTGATTGCAGCATCAAGCTGAGGGTCTTTTATTTTTACCTTTTTGCCGTGTATCTTTGCTTCCCTCTCTGCTTTCAGCCTTTCCATCTCCTCTTTTTCTGTTACATGAACAATGATGTCCGGTGTTATGCCTTTATTCATAATCAGCTTTCCGCTTGGTGTGTAGTAGTGGGCAGTGGTTACCTTTATTCCAGAGCCGTCAGGTAGTGGTATCAGTGTCTGGACAGATGCCTTTCCAAATGTTTTGTCTCCAACTGCAATAGCCCTGTTGTTGTCTTTCAGGGCCCCTGTTAAAATCTCTGAAGCACTTGCTGAGCCTTTGTTTACTAAAACCACAACAGGAAGGTCAGGAGGTATCACAGGGTCTGTTCTTGAATAAAACTCTTCGTTTGACCTTGGAGTTCTACCTTTTGTGTAAACAACCATGTCTCCCTTTTTCAGCATCATGTCTGCAATTCTGACAGCTGTTGAAAGGAGACCTCCGGGATTGTTCCTCAGGTCTATGATAATGCCTTCTTTACCTTTAAAGTTCAGTAGGGCTTTCTTAAAATCCTCTGCAGAGTTTTCCTGAAACTGGGTCAGCCTGATGTATCCGATTTTGCCGTTTTCAAGCTCCCTTGTTTTCACACTTCTGATTTTTATTATTGCCCGTGTTATTGTTACCTTAAATGGTTTTTCAACACCTTTTTCTCCATATTGTCAGGGTTATTTTTGTGCCTGGTTTTCCCTCATCTTTTTACAGCCTGCAGAAGTGTCATTTTATCTGTTGGCTCACCATTTATCTCAATGATGATATCTCCTGGTTTTAGTCCTGCTCTCCATGCTGGTGTGTCTTCAATAGGAGCAACAATTATCAGTTTGTGATTTTCCATTGTTATCTCTATTCCAAGTCCTCCAAACTCTCCGTGGGTCTCGGTTGTAAAGTCTTTGTACTCATCAGGGGTGAAGAATGCAGAGTATGGGTCAAGGGAGTTCATCATTCCTCTCAGGGAACCGTAAATCAGTTTTTTTGAATCGACAGGCTCAACATATATATCCTTTACTATCTTGAGAACTTCTGTGTATATATTCAGTAGCTGAAGGTCTTCTTTCAGTTTCTGGCTATCTGTCTTTGCATTCAGACCAAAACTCAGACCTGCAATAAATATCAGAAGTATTCCAGCAACAAGGGAAATTCTGCTTTTCATCTTTTTCTCCCAATGTGAAATTTTTAATTCATTATCTCAAAGATTGGTATTTATTTCAAAGGAAATCAGGCTGTGGTTTTCCGAGGTAAAATCCCTGTCCATAATGAATACCTATGGATTTTAATATCTCCACTGTTTCCCTGCTTTCTACAAATTCTGCCACTGTTTTTATTCCCAATTTTCTGCACAGCAGACTGATGCTTTCCACAAATGCTGTACTTTTAGGGTCCTCAGGCTTTAGCTCTCTGATAAACTCACCATCGATTTTTACAAAGTCAATAGGGAAGTGTTTTAGATAGTAGAATGAAGAATAACCACTTCCAAAATCATCTATTGCAAAACCAAAGCCTTTTTCTTTCAGCACTATTATAAGCTGTTGAACTTCTGCTATACCTTTAACAGCTTCCCTTTCTGTAATCTCAAACACTATCTCCTCTGGGTTTATACTGTACTGATTTATTATTGAGAATACATAACTCCAGAATGAATTATCTGATATAACCTTTGATGACAGGTTTATGAACAGTTTTTCCTTGATACCCCTTTCTTTTTTCATTTTCAGGGATTTGTTTATTATTATAGAATCTATATCTTTAGCTTTTCCTAACTTTTCTGCGAGAGAAATAAGGCTGTAGGCTGACACTGTCTCTCCATTTTCGTCTGTTATTCTTGCAAGGCATTCGTATGCAGTGATCCTGTTTTCTGAAAGCTCAAATATTGGCTGAAAGTAGGGAAAGAACAGTTCTTCCTCAATAGCTTTCTGTAATATATGAAAATCTTTTCTCTGTTTGTAAATAATCTCTTCTATCTCTTCAGGTGAAGGAACATAGACAATATTTTTCCCAAGGTCCTTTGCCCTGTAGAGAGCATTATCTACAATCATCATCAGCTCTTCTTTGTCTCTGCCGTGTGTTGGATATTCAACTACTCCAAATGATGCATGGACAGAAATGATATTCCTATTCAGTGTACATATTTTGTTTTTTTCAAGATTTTCTCTCAACCTCTCAGCTATTTTTACTGCAAGCTCAAGATTTGTCTCACTGAGAAGAATAACAAACTCATCTCCACCAATACGGGCTACAAGGTCTCCTTCCCTTACAGATTTTTCTAATATATCTGCTACAGACTTCAGAACTATATCACCGATCTGATGACCATATGTATCGTTTATATACTTGAAGTTATCAAGGTCTATCATTATAAGAGAAAATCTGTGATTTTTTCTCTTTACCCTGCTTATTTCATATCTTAGGAAGTCTTCAAATGTTCTTCTATTGTAAAGGTCTGTTAATGGGTCATGTCCTGCATAGTATTCAAGTTCTGATATAGCTTTTGAAAGGGCTTTTGAGGAACCAACAATTAAGGTCATGATAGATAGAATGGAGTGCAGAATTTCCAGCTCTTTTCTGGTGATTTTTCTTTCAGACAGAACCACCACTCCGATAATTCCACCTATTTCTGGAGATTCTGGTAAAAACTGGTAATACTCAACAATAGATTGTTTATAATCTTTTTTTAGTCCTGTTTTTGATATGTATATCTCTTCAATCTCTGTAAAGTAGTTTTTTAGTTTCTCTTTAAGTTCCTGTTTTATGCTTTTCTTTATGAACTGTCTGTCTTCGTCCCTGAATTTATTGGAGTAAAATATGTATATCTTTTTCTTTTTTTCTTCATCAAAAAAGAAAAAAAAGGCATCAAAGTTGTAAACAGATTTTAAATCCTTTAGTATTTCAGTTGCATATACTTTCCAGTTCAGAATGTTTTCCCTTGATAGAACAATTTTTCTCAGTATTTTTGTTTCTTTTTCCAGTAGCTTTTTATCGACAACTTCCTTTTCAAGTATAGATATAAGATTCAGTGCATCAATACTTTCCTCTTTAACTAACTGTATGTTCTGTTCAAGAAGTTTTTCTATTCTACTGAGAAATATCAGGAAGGAAGATTTTTCATGGTAGTTACTACTGAAGTTTCTCTCTATACTGATTCTCATACCCTTGATAAGGGAAAAATCTTTCAGGAGATTTTCTATTACAGATCCACTTTTTAATGCAATGTTCTGTCGTAAGTTTTCAAAATCTGCCCTTTTCACATCAGGTCAACTCCACATTTCAGATTGTAAAGATACTCAATCAGTCTTCTTACATTTTCACCTCTGTATAAAAATCCGTGCTGGGGAGCTATAATATCTATCTCTAAATTTTCTATTTTTTTTACCCACTTTTTTAGTGCGTCATTTGATGCCATATATCTTTTGTGAAATGACTCTATACAGTGTATATAACTGTCAAAATCTTCTACGAACAGTTTGTTTTCTGAGCAGGGAAGTAGCCCGGCTCCTATATCGCCGGTAAACAGTATTTTTGACACTGGGTCGTAAACATTGACCTGGCCGGGAGAGTGAAGGAAGTGTGCAGGTATAATTTTTAAACTGTATTCTGATGTTATTTCTATTTCCTGTCCTTCGTCAGGTATACCGTAAACCCTGCTCATATCTTTTATATCGTAATGGGGTAGGAATCTCAGCCATAGTCTTGATATGTGAACCTCAGCATCTGTCATCTCCATCCAGATATTCAACCCACCACATATGTCCGGATCCTGATGAGAAAGTATTATTTTACTTATCTTTTTTAGAGATATATGTTTTATCACCCTTGATAACAGGACAGGAAATAGACCAAAGCCACCTGGGTCAAGGAGAATACCGTTACTCTTGTGTATTATGAGATACTGATTGGAAGGAATCCCCCGCTCTTCTTTGCTTTCTGCAAAACCTATAAGTACAAACCTGTGATTTTTGTTTTCAAATAAAATCCTGTCCATAAAATGCCCTGCTTATGTTTTTTATATTTTCGGAAAATTATAACTATTAATTGAGTTAAAATATTCTGGATAAAAACACTTGAGAAGGAGAGTTATGGGAAGACTTAGATTTCTGAATGCAGGGGAATCCCACGGACCAGCTCTTACGGCTATTATTGAAGGTATTCCATCAAATCTTGAGATATCTTCTGATTACATTAACCGCCAGCTTGAGAGGAGACAGCAGGGTTACGGTCGTGGTGGGAGAATGAAGATAGAAAAGGACAGGGTTGAGATACTGTCAGGTGTCAGGTTTGGCAGGACTTTAGGCTCTCCTGTAACGCTGATGATAAAAAACAGAGACTGGGAGAACTGGACAGATGTGATGGCAGTGGAGGGAAAGCCTGTAGAAAAACGGAAAATAACAAATCCCAGACCGGGACATGCAGACCTTGTAGGTGGAATAAAGTATGGGTTTGAAGACCTGAGAAATGTTTTAGAAAGGGCAAGCGCAAGGAAACGACAACAAGGGTTGCAGTTGGAGCAGTATGCAGAAAACTGTTAGAGGATATCGGGATAAAGATTGGCAGTTATGTTGTCTCCATAGGGGAACTGTCTGTTGAAGAGCTGATAACAGGTATTCCCCTTGAAGATAGATTTGAAAGGGCTGAAAAATCAGTGGTAAGAACACCAGTTCCAGAAGAAGATGAGAAATTTAAAAAACTGATTGATATGGCAAAACAGGAGGGGGAGAGTCTTGGAGGTGTGTTTGAGGTTTTTGCTTTGGGAGTTCCTCCCGGACTGGGTTCTTACGTCCAGTGGGACAGGAGAATAGATGGGAGAGTTGCTCAGGCATTTATGAGTATTCAGGCTATAAAAGGTGTGGAGATAGGAGAAGGTTTTAAACTTGCAGGCAGGTTTGGTTCTCAGGCTCATGATGAGATATTCTGGGAAAAGGGAAGAGGATTTTATCACAGGACAAACAGGGCTGGTGGAGTAGAGGGAGGAATGACAAATGGAGAGCCTGTAATTGTCAGAGCAGCAATGAAACCTATCCCTACACTTATGAGAAAAAAATCTCTTCACTCTGTAAACATAAAAACAAAACAGCCCTTTGATGCAGCAAAAGAGCGGTCTGATGTGACGGCTGTTCCGGCGGCAGCAGTTGTCGGAGAGGCGATGCTCTCTATTGTTCTGGCAGATGCTCTCCTTGAAAAGTTTGGTAATGATAACTGGGATGAAATCAAAGCAAGAATAGAAGAATACAGAAGGTATGTAAAAGAGTTTTAGTTTACACCTGTATAAAAATTTTGATATAATAATCAGAGTTTGTGAAATCAAAACATCTAATGGAGGAAGCTTTGGAAGGGCTCTATACTCACCACATACTGATGGCACTACTTATACTTATTGTTATTCCTGTAGCTTTTTCTGTTGTTGCAAAAAAGCCATCTCTTGTTCCAACTCCAGTTCAGAACCTTTTTGAGATGTATATAGAGTTTGTTGATAATATGCTGAAAGAACAGATGGGAAAGGAAGGTAGAAAATTTTTCCCATTAGTTGCAGGTCTGGGACTGTTTATATTTTTTGGTAATCTTCTTGGCATGATACCGGGATTTGAGTCTTACACTGCAAACATAAACACTACTCTGGCACTTGCTCTGATGGTATTCTTTCTGTATAACTACTTAGGCTTTAAAAAGCACGGAATGTCCTATCTGAAGCATTTCATGGGGCCTATTCCTGCTGCAGCGCCTATATTTTTTATAATAGAAATCATATCTCACATAAGCAGGCCTATAACTCTTGCCCTTCGTCTGTTTGCGAACATGACAGGTGGAGAGCTGATAACTGTTGTTTTGATAATGCTCATTCCATTTCTTATTCCTCTACCTATTATGGTTGTTCACCTTATTGCAGTGTTCCTACAGACATACGTATTTATGATACTGACTACTGTTTACATAGCTGGAGCTCTTGTTGATGAAGCTCACTAAAGGAGAATGAGATGGAGATAAATAGAATTCTTGTGTGTGTAGACCTGACTCCTCTGTCTCTGAAGGCGTTAGAATGGGCAAAATTTTTAGCCCAGAAACTAAGCGCAGAATTAGTTGTATTCCATGAGTTAGAAGATGTTTACACTATGATAAAAACAAGCACATCTTTTGGAATGCCTGCGTCTCCAGACCTTAAGGAAAGAGCAGAAAAAAATGTGATGGATAAGATAACCCCACTATTGAAGGGTTGTGAAAATTACAGAATCGTTATAGAAGCTAAAGGGAAAACAGCAAATAGGCTTATTGATGTCGTAAAAGAAGAGAAGCCGGAGCTTACGGTTGTAACAGTGGATTATGAAAGGATTGTGACAAAGTTAGATTCACAGACGTTAGTAATAAAATAAAATACAGAAGGAGGTTTTTACGGTAATGAAGAAATACTCTACAGTTTTCCTGATGCTCTTAATGGTTGCAGGAGCTCTGTCGTCTGCTTTTGCAGGAGAAGGTTCTGACGCACTTGCAAGAGCAGTATTTTACGGTGGAGTTGCTATAGGAGCTGGAGTTGCGATTGGAGCTGCTGCAGGAGGTGGTGCTGCTGGATTAGGTAATGCGATAAGGGGTGTTCTTGAAGGGATGGCAAGAAATCCAAACATGGGTGGAAAGCTCCTCACAACAATGTTTATCGGTATGGCACTGATAGAAACATTTGTTCTCACGGACTGCTCATTGCAATCATATTCATCTTTACAGGAATATTTGACGCTAAATTTTTAGGACATTAAAAGTATTTGATAAACAGTTATAGAGGGCGTGCATATCCTTATGCATACTGCCCTCTTTTATTTTTTAACGAGGAGGTAAGAGATGTCAGGTAAAGTGCAGAACAGAATATCAAATAAAAAGAGAAAGAGAACTTCAGGGTTTTTAGCAAGAAAGAGAACAAAATCCGGAAGGAGGATTCTTGCAAGAAGAAGGGCTAAAGGAAGAAAGAGACTGGCTGCCTGATTGATGGAAACATTAAAAAACAGAGAGGTAAAGAATCTGTTAAAAACCGGAAATGTTTTAAAGACAGAGCATTTAATTATCATATACTCCCGGAACAATTTGGGAAAACCAAGGTTTGCTTTTATTGCATCTAAAAAGTTTTCAAAGAAGGCTGTTGAGAGAAACAGAGCAAAAAGGCTGTTGAGAGAAGCATTGAGACTGTATGGCAGGTCTATAGGAAGTGCAAGCTGCGATGTGGCACTTATACCAAAAAGAAGTGTGTTAAACATAAAAGTGTGGCATTTAAAGAACGATATAACCTATCTGGCTGAAAAACTGAAAAAATGCTGAAAAAGAATGTAGTCAGGTTGCTAAAACTGTATCAGAAGTTTATTTCGCCCCTTTATCCGGCAAGCTGTCGTTACTATCCAACCTGTTCACAGTATAGTGTAGAGGCTGTAGAGAAATACGGCGTTTTTAAAGGAATTTTAAAGTCCCTCTGGAGGATTCTAAGGTGCAATCCTTTTTCCAGAGGGGGTGTAGATAAACCATAGAGAGAGGTAGTTGATGAATCAGGAAACAGACCTTCAAAAGAGGATGTTTATATTTTTCATTGTTGTTGCGGTACTTATGATAGGATACTCTGTTTTGAGCTCTTACTACTTTTCAAAAGAAAAGCCGGTCGCTGAAAAAAAATCTGATATTCAGACAGCTCAGAAAAAGCAGGAAACGGCTGTCTCTGAGACAAAAAAACAGAAAACTCAGACTGTTGTATCCTACTCAGGAGGAAGTTTTAATCTTCTGTTAGGCAGTAGGAGGGTAAACACTGACAGTCTAAAAAACATAGTAACAGTCAGAACAGATTTTGGAGAAGTAAAGTTCTCTAAGGTTGGTGGAAGAGTAGTCTCCATATATGTGGATAAATACAGAACAGACATTATAAGTGATTTTGCCAAAAACAACAGAATATTTCCCACAGAGATAATAACCACCAATCCCCAACTAACAGCCCTCATAAACTTCTCAGAGTATAGCTTTAAAAAAGAAGGAAACAGTTATATCTTCACACTGAAAAAAGACGGTATAAAAGTAGAAAAAAGATTTGTATTTGAGAACTCTGTTTTTTCTCTCAAAATAAAAACAGAAGGTTTAGAAAAAGAAGGAATCGCCATAATAAATGGCATAGTTCTGACGGAGAACACCAGTGCCTTCGGACATTCGGGAGCTATAATAAAGACTGATAAAGAGCTTATAAAAATAGATGCTGACATAGACAGGGAACAGATAATAAGGGGAAACATTCTGTGGGCAGGGGAAGAAAACAAATACTTTATTCAGCTTTTAGCAACAAAAAATGGCTTTAACACTACCCACGTAATCCCTGTTGCAGAGGAAAAGACAGTTGTTATTTCTGAAATCTCCCCAGAGATAGAGGGCTTTTTCTTTGGAGGACCAAAGCTTCACTCCCTTTTAGAATCTATCACTGAAAATTATAAAAAAAGCTGAGGAAAAGATTTAGCATTAGAAGAAAGTGTTGACTTTGGCATATTTGGAATACTTGGTAAACCTCTCTTTATAGTTCTTCATTTCTTCTATAACTTTACCCATAACTGGGGAGTAGCAATAATACTTCTGACTGTTGTAATCAGAATAATATTTTTCCCTCTGAACCACAAAAGCTTAAAGGCAATGAAAAAGATGGCTGACCTTGCCCCTGAGATAAAAAAACTCCAGAAAAAGTATAAAGACGACCCTCAGAAACTTCAGCAGGAGATGATGAAACTGTATGCAGAGCACGGGGCAAATCCAATGTCAGGATGTCTTCCTATAATAGTTCAGATACCTGTTTTTATTGCCCTTTACAATGTTCTTATGGTAACTGTTGAGCTGAAAAATGCACCATTTATCCTCTGGATTACAGACCTTTCCTCAAAAGACCCTTACTACATCCTTCCTATCCTGATGGGTCTTTCTATGATAGCACAGCAGTGGGTTACACCTTCATCAGATAAAAATCAGAAAATGATAATGTATATAATGGCTGTAGTATTTACATTTATGTTTATGAATTTTCCGTCAGGACTTGTTTTATACTGGCTTACGAATAATATATTAGGGCTGGCTCAAGGTTACATCATCAACAGGAGTATGGGAAAATATAAAAAATCATAACTATGTATGTAAAGGATACTATCGTCGCTAACGCAACACCGCTTATTCCTTCAGCTGTAGCAGTAATAAGGATAAGCGGTGAAAAGGCTCTTTCAATAGGTGAAAAGTTGTTCACCCTTCCAGAAAAGGTAGAGGAAAGGAAAGCCTATTACGGCAGGATAAAAGACAGGAAGGGTGAGGTGATAGATGAAGGGTTACTGCTGTTTTTTAAAGCTCCCCGGAGTTTTACCGGTGAAGATGTGGTAGAGATATACCCTCATGGAAGTGTTCCTGTTGTAAAAAAGATACTACAGGAAGCTGTGTATTTTGGAGCAAGACTTGCAGAGCCGGGAGAGTTTACCAAAAGGGCATTTTTAAACGGCAAGATAGACCTTACACAGGCCGAAGCTATTGCTGAGCTGATAGAAGCAAAAACAGAGAGAGCAACAAAATCTGCTGTAAATTTGCTTGAAGGAAAACTGTCAGAAAAAGTAAAACAGCTCAGAGAGGAACTTATGCATTTGATTTCTCTCATTGAAGCAGAGATAAACTTCCCGGAAGATGTGGAAGAGATTGAAGAAGAAACCATTAAAAGGGATTTAAAATCTGTTTTAAATAAAATAGAAGAACTGCTTAAAACATACAGAAAAGGAGAGATAATCAGGGAAGGAATAAAGTTAGCCATCGTTGGAAGACCTAATGTGGGTAAATCTTCCCTTTTCAATGCATTTGTAGGATACGAGAGGGCTATTGTTTCTGAGTTTGGAGGAACAACGAGGGATTTTTTAGAAGAAAACCTTTCCATAAAAGGAATACCTGTAAAACTCCTTGATACTGCAGGAATAAGAAAAACAGAGAACAGGATTGAGCAGATAGGTATTGAAAAAGCATTAGAGAAGATAGAAGAAGCAGATGTTGTTCTGTTTGTTTTTGATTTAAGTGAAGGTATAACAGAAGAAGATATGGAGATTTACGAAAAGGTGAAGAATAAAAATCCTATAATAGTTGGAAACAAACTTGATTTAATACTTGATAAAAAAGAGAAAAAGTATTATTTTAAAGATGTAATACCTGTTAGTAGCAAAACACTGCAAAATTTTGACCAGTTAGAGGAGAAAATTCTTCAAAAACTAAATCTATTAGAGGAAGCAGATACAGATATTTATATCAATCTCAGACATTATGAACTGCTTAAAAAAGCAAAAGAAGTTATAGAAGAAGTTTTGAAAGAGATTGAATATTTACTGTCAAACAGGGAAATACTTATGCTTGAAATCTCAGAAGCAGTTAAAGCCCTTGAAGAAATCACAGGGGAGATAACAACAGAAGATATTTTAGGAAACATATTCAGCAGATTCTGTATAGGAAAATAAAAAACAATAGAGGAGGTTCATATAAATCATGGCAATTACAGCACTTTCTGTTGAAGAACTGAAAAAGATGACCCTTCAGGAACTTCAGAGGTTAGGTAAAGAGATAGGACTTCAGAGAACAACAGGATTGAAAAAACAGGAACTTATAGCAAGAATATTAGAAAAAAAAGCTCAGGAAGAAGGACTGAACTTTATAAGGAGGTTTTAGAAGTTCTCCCCGAAGGATATGGGTTTATCAGGTCTATAGAAAATAATTACGCACCCCACTCTTCTGACATATATGTTTCCCCATCACAGATAAAGAAGTTTGGCCTCAGGACTGGAGACTACATAATCGGCATAGCAAGACTTCCAAAGGATAATGAAAAAGTACAGAGCATTAATCAAAGATAGAAGCTGTTAACACTGTTGAGCCTGAGGTTGCAAGGAAAAGACCCAGATTTGACTCCCTTACCCCTTACCATCCAACAGAGAGATTCAACTTAGAATATGACCCATCAGACCTTTCAACAAGAGTTGTAAGCCTTATAACACCTATTGGGAAAGGACAGAGAGGGCTTATTGTTGCATCCACAAAGGCAGGAAAAACTGTTCTGATACAGAGACTTGCAAAGGCTCTGATAAAAAACCACCCAGAGACACATCTGATAATACTGCTTATAGACGAAAGGCCGGAAGAAGTTACAGAAATGAGAAGAATTGTTGGAGAGGGAGCAGAGGTTGTGGCATCAACTTTTGATGAACCTCCTGAGAGACATATGCACGTTGCAGAACTTATTATAGAGAGAGCCAAGAGACTTGTTGAGCTGGGACAGGATGTTGTTATACTGCTGGACTCTATGACAAGACTTGCAAGGGCATCAAATGCAATAACACCACCTTCAGGAAGGGTTCTATCTGGTGGTTTAGAAGCAACAGCCCTCCAGAGACCTAAAAAGTTCTTTGGTGCTGCCAGAAATATAGAAGAAGGTGGAAGTCTGACTATACTGGCAACAGCTCTTGTCGAGACAGGCTCAAAAATGGATGATGTTATATTTGAGGAGTTCAAAGGGACAGGAAATATGGAACTATACCTTGATAGAAGACTTATGGAAAGAAGGGTATTCCCAGCCATAAACATACCAAAATCTGGAACCAGAAAGGAAGAGCTGTTAGTTGAAGAATGGGAGCTCCAGAGGCTGTGGATACTGAGGAAGTTCCTCTCCACAATGGATGAGGTAGAAGCAATGGAGTTCTTACTCAGTAAGCTGTCAAAATTCAAAACAAATGAGGAATTTCTCAAATCTATGAACACTTGATAAGAAGCCAGTCAAAATATTAAAATATACGTTTGCCTGATTTTTGTTCAGGTATATATTAAAGGACGGAAAAGGAGGTAGAACATTGAAAAAAGGAATACATCCAGAGCTTAAGCTCACTCATTTTGTTTGTGGTTGTGGAAATGAGTTTGACCTGCTCTCAACAAAAGGGGGAACAGTTTACCTTGAGGTGTGCAACCAGTGCCACCCATTTTATACAGGAAAACTGAAAATAAAACCATTTTTCCTTGAGATAAAAGGAGAGGCGGTACAAGAAAGTAAGTAATGCTGAATAAACATGTTCTCAGCAAACTTGAGAAGATTGAAGAAAAACTGAAGAAGTTAGAGGCAGAGCTTTCTAACCCTGACGTGTTAAAAGACCAGAAAAAGTTACAGCAGATTGCAAAGGAGCACAAAGAGACAGAGCATCTATATAAGCTATATAAAGAGTATAAACAGGTAGAGAAAGAGATAAAGGAAACAAAATCTCTCCTCAGCTCTCCAGATGAGGAGATGAGAGTTTTAGCTGAAGAGGAGCTGAAAAATCTCCAGAGAAAAAAAGAGGAGTTAGAAAAAGAGATACAGCTCCAGCTCCTTCCTAAAGACCCAAACGATGAAAAGAATGTGATTTTAGAGATAAGACAGGGGGCAGGTGGAGAAGAGGCTGCCCTTTTTGCAGCAGAGCTATTCAGAATGTATCAGAGATATGCAGAAAGACACGGCTGGAAGGTGGAAGTCCTCAGTATGCATCCTACTGACAGGGGAGGTATAAAGGAAGTTATTGCTCTGATAAAAGGGAAAGGAGCTTATTCAAGACTGAAGTTTGAGAGCGGTGTCCACAGGGTCCAGAGAGTTCCAGAAACAGAAAGCTCAGGAAGAATACACACATCAACAGCTACAGTTGCTGTTTTACCTGAAGCTGAAGAAGTGGATGTGGAAATAAAGCCAGAGGAACTGAAGATTGAAACAATGAGAGCATCAGGTGCAGGTGGACAGCATGTTAACACAACAGATTCAGCTGTCAGGATAACCCATATCCCAACAGGTATTGTTGTCAGCTGTCAGGATGAAAGGTCCCAGCTCCAGAACAGAGCAAAAGCTATGCAGATTTTAAGGGCAAGACTTAAAGATTACTACGATAGATTAGAAAGGCAGAAAATAGAAAAAGAGAGAAGGTCTCAGGTTGGGACAGGAGACAGGTCAGAAAAAATAAGAACTTATAACTTTCCTCAAAACAGGGTTACAGACCACAGGATAGGGTATACATCCCACAGAATCCACGAGATACTGGACGGAGACTTAGACGAAATAATAGACAGACTTATAGCAAAGGAGCAGGAACAGAAACTTTTGGCCATAGAAAACGATTGATAAGCGCCCGTAGCTCAACTGGATAGAGCACGTGACTACGGATCACGAGGTTGCAGGTTCGACTCCTGCCGGGCGCGCCAGACAAAAATCATACAAAATCCTGCACTTTCGACTTAAACTCTATAGAAAAAGAGGAAGGTCAGTTATAGATATACTGCTGTCAGCTTTTGTTTTACTTTTGGCAAACACACAGACATCAAAAAGCAGAGACTGTTTTCATATAAATATATGTGCCTGCAGAGAAAACAGATGTATGATATTTCCAACAACATGTGTTCCAGAAAACTGGAAGATAGAAGACTTTACAAAGTGTGAAAACAGACCTGACAGAATAAAGATACCAACCCACTGAAAATGGTATAATATCTATATAAGGGGTCGTAGCTCAGCAGGGAGAGCGTTGCCTCGGCATGGCAAAGGTCGCGGGTTCGAATCCCGCCGACTCCACTAATTTTTGGTATATTTCCTCTCTAACCGGTCAATCACAAAGGCCATAATTACAAATGTCCCACCTATAGCAATGTCAGCAATCGTTTTAGAGATACCATTTAGTCCGAAAACGTCTGTCAGTGTTGGTGCTCCAAATGTTGAACCATGAAGAAAAAAGTTATGATAAACAGGATATGAAGCTGTAAATATAATTCCTCCGATTATTCCAGAAACAATTCCGAGAAGGGCATCCATCCTCCCTTCGCCTACAGCTTCAGGCATACTACCGGGGCAGTATCCAACAATAACCATACCTGTTCCAAACACAAGACCCCCAAGGACAACACCAACAGGATAAAAAGGTTTTATATAAAGCTGTAGCAGTCCAAAATGTTCTCCAGTATACAGAAGAACAGCCCCAACACCCATAGCAATTAAAAGTGCTTTGGGTATTGTTAAATCTTTCAGAAGAAATGCCCCGACAACCTTAGACAGTCTATCTAAAAATCATTCCAAGGAAAAGTACCTTCAGCATTATCTGAGCCTCATTCTGTAAATCAGATGGGCAGGTAATTAAACCACCAGCAAAGGCAAATATACAAAACAGCAGTGAGCTGACGGCAAGCTGCATTCCTCCACTGAACATAAGCCCTGAAGTGCATCCACCTGCCATCCTTGCACCAAAAATCAGCAAAAATCCTCCTAAAAATGCAAATATAGCTCTATATTTTCTTCCAATGTTCAGTCTGTTTTCCTATTAAACAGGTGTGAATGTAAATCTAAAGATTCTTGTCAGCAGTGAAGTTATCACAGCACCAGCAAGTACACCAGTCCAAAAACACACTTCCTATCTTCCAGCCTTCTCTATTTCTGGTAAATACTCGTTGTTAATTGCAGGAAAAGGAGGTTTCCAAGATATGGGAATGCTGTTGATGTACCAATAGGCCTGTGCTCAACTATAAAAACAATAAAATTAATAAAGGCAAGAAAAAACCAGCCCGAGAACCAGTTAATAACAGGTCTTTCCTTCATTTCTTACCTCTGGTTAGTTTTTTCTAACTAAATTAACAGATTTTAACTGTTTTCAGATTTTGGTTTTTAAATAAGGAAATTTAGAAATCTGATATAATCTAAAAAAAACGGAAGGAGAAGATACTTATGAGAGCATCTTCTTACTTTGCTCCAACACTGAAAGAAGCACCAGCAGAGGCAGAGGTTCCCAGTCATATATTTTTAATCAGAGCAGGATATATAAGGCAGTTAGCTGCAGGATTTTATGAGTATCTTCCCTTAGGTTTTAGAGTTTTAAAAAAGATTGAAAATATAGTGAGAAAACATATGGATAGGGCTGGAGCTCTTGAGATTCTTCTGCCAATTTTAGCACCTTCAGAGCTGTGGCAGGAAACAGGAAGATGGGATGTTTACGGAAAGGAGCTGTTCAGAGTTGAAGACAGAAAGGGAAGGATGTTTGCCCTGGGGCCAACCCACGAGGAAACCATCACAGACCTTGTGAGGAAAAATATCCGCTCATATAAAGACCTTCCGAAAAATTTTTACCAGATACAGACCAAGTTCAGGGATGAGGCAAGACCGAGATACGGTCTGATAAGGGGAAGGGAGTTTGTCATGAAGGATGCTTACTCCTTTGATGTTTCAGAAGAGATGGCAGTGAAGTCTTACAATCTGATGATGGATACATACAGAAAGATATTTGATGAATTGGGACTGGATTATCTTATGGTTGAAGCTGATACAGGGGCAATAGGTGGAAAATACTCCCATGAGTTTGTCGTAAAGGTTCCAAACGGTGAAGCCCACATTGTTTACTGTGAAAAGTGTGGTTATGGGGCAAATGTTGAAGCTGCAAAATATGAGTTTGAGCTTGATAAGCTTCCTCCAGAGGAAGAAAAACCACTGGAAAAGGTTTACACTCCCGGTGTATCTTCTGTTAAAGATATAGTGCAGTTTCTCAGCGTTGACGAAAAGAAGATAGTAAAAACACTTGTTTATATTTTAGATGATGGGACAGCAGTTGCTGTTCTTATCAGGGGAGACAGGCAGGAGCTGAATGAAACAAAGCTGATAAACCACTTTAATGTTTTAGATGCCCATCTTGCCTCTTCTGAAGAGTTAAGTAAACTGGGCGTAGTAGAAGGATTTGTTGGTCCCATCGGCCTTGACATACCTGTTTATGCTGACCTTTCTGTGAAAAAAGACCTGCACAACTTTGTTGTAGGGGCAAATGAGGAGGATTACCACTACATAAATGTAAACATCCCGAGGGATTTTAAACCTGTTGATTTTATTGATTTTTCAACAGCACGGGAAGGAGACCCCTGCCCTGTATGTAAAGCTCTTCTAAAGGAAACAACAGGACTTGAAGTCGGACATATCTTTCTCCTTGGGACTAAATATTCTGAAGCTATGAAGGCTTATTTTGTGGATAAGGACGGTAGAGAAAAACCTATCATTATGGGATGTTATGGAATTGGAGTGAGCAGGCTTATGGCTGCAGCCGTTGAGCAAAACCACGACGAAAATGGAATCATATGGCCAGAGAGTATCGCTCCTTTTAAACTCCACATACTTGCACTGAACACAAAGGATAATCAGATTAAAGATGTGGCGGAGAATATTTACCAGCAAGCCCTTGATATGGGAATAGAGGTACTTTATGACGACAGGGATATATCTCCGGGAGCAAAGTTTAAGGATGCAGACCTGATTGGAATACCTTACAGAATAGTTGTTGGTAAGAAAGTAAAAGAAGGTAAGGTGGAGCTACAGAAAAGAGCATCAGGAGAGAAGGAGGAGATAGAGATAGCAGAAGTGGAGGAGTTTTTGAAAAAACTCTAACAGGTTGGAAATGGAAGATTTTATTTATCAGCTTTCGAAAGAAATACTGTCGGACCTGAGTCTGGATAGAGTGCTTATTAATGTTTCTAACAAAATAAAAGATTATATTGGAGCAGAAAGGGCATCACTCTTTGTTTACGACCCTGAAGAAGATAGTCTTAACTCTGTTGTTCTCCTTGCAGATAGTGGAAAGCCGAAAAATATTCAGATACCTGTATCTAAGGAAAGCATTGCTGGTTTTACAGTAATTTCAGGAAAAACAGTTAACATAAAGAGATGTCCATAGCTTTTGACAGAAGCACGGAAAGATAGACCCCTATCTGAGATATCACAGCCCCTTGGGTTTACATACCTGACATAAAAACTACCTCAATGATTTCTGTTCCTATAAAAAAAGATGGAAAACTTCTTAGGGGTGTTTCAGGCTGCAAACAAAAAAGGAGGATTTACTCAGGAAGACGAGAAAGTTTTGAAAAAGCTCAGTCCGCTTATTGCTATAGCTATTGAGAAAGCACTGTTCATAAACAGACTTGAGATGCTCAGAAGCATTGAAAAAACAATCTTAGACAACATAATGGAAGGGATAGCCCTTGTAGATTTAAGTTTGAAAATCAGGGAAATCAATGCTTCATTTATAGAGATGCTTGGTTTCAGATACACCGAGAAAGAAGTTGTGGGCAAAGATATAACAGAGTTGATACCCGGTCTAAGTGAATTTAGGAAGAAGTTAGAATTTGTTGCGGAAAATAGGATATCAGAAGAGATTTTTATAGGAGTAATGCGCGTAAAAATAATACCTGTTGACTGGAAACGTTTACACACTAAAGAGATAAAATACATTGCACTGGTATTCAGTTTTCCGGTAGGAAAGATATGAAAGCAAAAATAAGGAGAGTTTCTCCAGAAGTCAGTTTTATTGACCTTATAATAGAGAGATTAGGGCTTTCCACAGAGGAAATACAGAAATTTCAGCAAAAGGCAAAAGAACAGAAAAAAAGTCTCCTCCAGATATTGATAGAGCAGGGGTATTCTGAAGAAGAAATAGCAAAGATAAAGGCAGACTACTTTGGATATAAATTTGAAAAACTGACAAACTATGTTCCTCCTGAAGACATTGTAAATATATTCAGTAAGGACTTCCTGAAAGAAAGGCTAATACTTCCCCTGAGTTACCAGGGAGGAATTCTCAAAATAGCAATGGTTGAACCTACAGACATTGTGAGCATAAACGAAGTTATAGAAAGGCTCAAATCTCACGGTATAGAGATAACAGAGGTTGATATAGTTGTTACAACAAAAAAACAGATTATTGAAAAGATTGAACTGATTTTTGAAGAGAGAGAAAAAAGTTGAAGAACTTTTAAAAGTATTAGAGTCTGAGAAGGAAATTCAGGTTGAGGATATAGATGTAGAAGAAAAAATAACAGAAAAATCGTCTCCAATAATAGCTCTTGCAAACAAAGTAGTTGAAGATGCATACAGAAAAGGAGCTTCAGACATACACATTCAGCCTACAGAAAACAGCTCTGTTATAAGAATGAGGATTGACGGAGACCTTACAGAATACCTTGTTCTTCCCAAATATGCCCATGAGCCGTTGATAACCAGATACAAAATTATGTCAAACATGAAGATAGACGAGAAAAGGGTTCCTCAGGATGCACGGATAAATTTTGAGAGATATAATCCACAGATAAAGGTGGATTTAAGAGTATCAACAGTTCCCACCATTTTACGGTGAGGACCTTGTTATGAGACTTCTTCTCAAGTCTGGAGCAATATTAGATTTAGAAAAATTAGGATTTTCTGAGGAGCATCTGAATCTTTACAGGGAAACTATCAGAAAACCCTACGGTATTATTCTCCATGTGGGACCAACAGGCTCAGGAAAGACAACAACCCTATACTCAGCTCTGAAGGAGATAGATACTCCCGAGAAGAAGATTATAACTGTTGAGGACCCTGTAGAATACACATTAGGAGGTTCTATTGTCCAGACGAGTATAAATCCATTAGCTGGATACACATTTGCAAAAGCTCTGAAATCTTTTCTCAGACATGACCCTGATGTTATGTTAGTGGGAGAGATAAGAGATTTGGAAACGGCAAGAATAGCCGTTGAAGCATCTCTAACAGGACATTTAGTGTTTTCCACGCTCCACACAAATGATGCTGTTTCCACTATCACCAGACTTGAGGAGATGGGTATAGAGAGCTATCTCCTTGCAGACTCTCTGCTTCTTATATGTGCCCAGAGACTGGTTAAAAGGGCGTGTTCAAACTGTAAAACTGAGTATAAACCTTCAAAGAAAGAGGAGATTGTTATAAAAAATGCAGGATTTGAAATAGATGAGAACACAAGATTATACAAGGGTCTTGGATGTAAGATGTGTAATTTTACCGGCTACAGGGGAAGAACAGGAATACATGAGCTACTGAAAGTGGACGATGAGATAAAGAGTATGCTTATAGAAAAAAAAGGAACAGACGAGATAAAACATATGGCACTTAAAAAAGGAATGAAAACTCTCAGGCAGGATGCAGTCCTTAAGGCTCTGTCAGGTATAACAACCATTGATGAGGTAATCAGGGTAACCCTCGCCTGATTAAACATTAAATCTGAAATGTATCACATCCCCATCCTGAACAACATAGTCTTTTCCTTCTATTCTCAGAAGACCTGATTCTTTAGCCTTTTGTAGAGAGCCTGTTTTTACTAAATCTTCGTAATTTATAACCTCTGCTGCTATAAACCCTCTTTCAAAATCTGAATGAATTTCTCCTGCAGCCTGAGGAGCTTTAGTTCCTTTTTTTATAGTCCATGCCCTTGCTTCCTTCTCTCCTGCCGTAAAGTATGTGATAAGGTCAAGGAGTCTGTAGCCTGTTTTTATCATTTTGTTCAGCCCCGGCTGGGATAAACAGTAAGCCTGTAAAATCTCTTTTCTCTCTTCTTTAGGCAGCTCCATTATCTCCTGCTCAACCTTTCCGCACAGCACAACCACAGGAGCCGCTTCTTCTTCTGCCTTTTCATTTAACTCTTTGACATAAGGATTTCCTTCTCCCTCTGGCAGATACTCTTCATCTATGTTTGCCACATACATAACAGGCTTTACAGTAAGGGGAAAGATTGTCTTTTTCATGTATTCTATTTCTTCCTCCTCAAACTGGGATAGATGTGTTCGGAGGGGCTTAAGCTGCTCTAATACATCCTTTGCCTTTTCTAAAACCTGAACTTCAAACCTTGCCTTTTTATCCCCTGATTTTGCCGGTTTTGAAACCTTTTCCAGCCGTTTTTCAACAGTCTGTAAGTCTGCAAGCACAAGCTCTGTCTCAATAATCTCCGTATCCCGAACAGGGTTAACGCTTCCCTCAACATGGACAACATCCTCATCCTCAAAACATCTCACAACGTGTGCAATGGCAGAAACATTTCTTATATTTGATAAAAACTGATTTCCAAGACCTTCCCCTTTGCTTGCCCCTTTTACAAGCCCTGCAATATCTACAAACTCAATAGTTGCAGGTATAATCCTTTTAGAGTTTTCAATCTGGGCCAACTTTTCTAATCTCTCGTCCGGAACATCAACAATTCCTACATTTGGGTCAATGGTGCAGAATGGATAGTTAGCTATTCCAGCCTTGGCGGTTTCTGTAAGGGCATTGAATATGGTAGATTTTCCAACGTTAGGAAGCCCTACTATTCCAATATTTAACTTCATTTTCCCTCCTGAAAGATTTTTCACAAAAAGTTATGATGAGCAGCAAAATTTTCAAACAGAAGCTGTTTCTTCTGTGGTTTCTTTTTCTTTAGAGAATAATTTTTTCAACCTTCTATACGCGTCTATCTTGTTGCTAAACAGTGCAACTTTTCTCTCTTCAGGTTTTTCAAAAATGATAAGTGTCTGATGCTTTCTGAAAGGTTTTACCACAAGGTCAAACTTTGTTCCATCTTTATAACCACTTACCCATATCTCACTCTTTTTGTCGTAAATGAATATGTCGTATCCATTCTCCTCACTTACTTTTTTCAGAAATTTTGTTATTTTTTCCATCACTCCTCCGGTCTGGTCTGTGCCTGTTTTTTCTTTTTCAGAGCTGGTTTGATTCTCATATATACTAAGAAAATCATTGTTCCAACATATATGAGAAACATCAAAAATATAAGCCATTTCATAATATACTCCAGTTCTTTTGTTTATAATAGATATTTAAATTATAACAGGAGAGGGAACATTGAGAAATCTTATTTCTGTAGAAAATCTTACTGTGGCAGGAATTATTCTTGGTATCATTGCAGGAGTTTATCTGCCGGAATTGATGCTAAGCCTTAAGATATTAGGAGATATTTTCCTTAATCTTCTGAAAATGATTGTTGTTCCTCTTATATTTGTCTCTATCTTTGTTAGTATTGCTTCCCTTTCTTCCCTTAATGACCTGAAAGACATGGGAATAAAAGCTCTGATTTATTATTTTTCCACCACTGCTGTTGCTGTTTTGACAGGTCTTGTTGTCACTAATCTTATACATTTTTCTCCTGAAGGGATAAAACATTCTGGAGAGGTTCCTGAAGTAAACGGATTTACATTAGAGACATTTATAAACAACCTGATACCCTCAAACATATTTGAAAGTTTTACAGAAGGAAAAGCTATACATGTTATTCTGTTCTCTATCCTGTTTGCTGTGGCTGTTGTTGGACTGTCCAATGCAAAAAGGGAAACGGTTGTAAGATTTTTTGATGGTTCTAATGATGCCCTTTTTAAAAATTGCAAAATGGATTATAGCTCTTACCCCTGTTGGTGTTTTTTCTCTTATTGGTTATGTTGTTGCTGACAAGGGAATCGGTGTAATATTTTCCCTCTGGCAGTATGTTGTGGCTGTTATTGGTGCAATCCTGATACATGCATTTATTAATCTTCCTGTTATAGCTTACATATTTGGAAAGTTTAATCCATTTTCGTACATGAAAAAAATAAGAGAAGCCCTGTTAGTAGCATTTTCCACATGTTCCTCATCTGCTACTCTTCCTGTGTCCCTTGAGGTTGCAACAGAAAAAGGGAAAGTAGACAAAAAATCAGCGGGATTTGTCCTTCCCCTTGGGGCAACAGTAAACATGGACGGAACTGCCCTTTATGAAGCGGTGGCTGCAATCTTTATAGCTTCTGTTTTTGGCGTTGAGCTTACACTTTTTCAGCAGATAATTATATTTATCACTGCAACTCTCGCGGCTATTGGTGCTGCCAGCATTCCTTCAGCTGGTCTTGTTACTATGACCCTTGTATTTTCTGCTGTAGGTCTGCCTTTAGAGGGAATAGCTATCATAATTGCTGTTGACAGATTTTTAGACATGTTCAGAACAGCAACAAATGTGTGGGGAGACCTGATAGGGGCAAAAATCATCTCAAGGTTTGTTAATGGTTGAAAATCTGTTTTCTGTGGTGTTGTTTTTTTCCTTTGGATATCTGTTTAGAAAATCTGGCATATTTAGAGAGAATGATGCTGATGTACTGATAAAGTTTATCATTTATGTTTCTTTTCCTGCCCTTGTTGTTTACAACATATATCACCTGCAAATAAGCAGCTCTGTTTTCTGGATTGTTGTTTCAGGGTGGGCTGTTATAATTTTTTCCATAATCCTTTCTTTTTTGGCTGGTAGACTTCTACATCTTTCCAGACCAGCCCTTGCATCTTTTGTGATGATGTCCTCCTTTGGTAATACATCATTTTTAGGATTTCCCTTTCAGCTTGCACTGCTTGGGGAGGAAGGTCTAAGATATGCAGTGATTTTTGACCAGTTAGCCTCTTTTTACCTGTTTCTCTACTGTCTCCTTTTTATATTGTCTTATGGTCAGGGTAAAATCCCCGCTTAGACATAAAAAGATTATTACCTTTCCCCCTTTTATTGCTGTGGTCTTTTCTTTTTTGATTAAAGGTTTTCCTGTCCCTGAGTTTGTTTTGGGAAGTTTAAAAACTATAGGTATGACTGTTATTCCCCTTGCTCTCTTTTCTGTAGGGGTTAATCTGAGATTTTCTAAAGTAAAGGACAGGCTGAGAGATGTTTCTGCTGTGATACTGATAAAAATGGTTATAGCTCCTGCTGTTTTTATCCTTATTTTACTGTTTGCTGGAGTCAGTATAGACACCCCATACCTGTCAGCAGTTATAGAGGTAAGCATGCCTCCGATGGTTTTAGCATCTATACTTGTGATAGGAGCAGGTTTAGACAGAGACCTTGCTGTTTCTTCTGTAGGCACTGGAATAATATTTAGCTTTTTATCTGTTCCTGCACTGTTTTTTATGGTTAGACTGTTGACAGCCTGAGGACAGCATTTAGATTTATTTAAAAGTCAGTTAATACCTTAGGGGAGGGGGTTTTGCTGGTTTTCTGTATTATCCTGTCCCTCTCTGTTTTTGCTTACAGTCAGGAAAGGGTGATAATAGAAAACAGGGGAGACCATTACCATGTGGAGAACTTTTACCTTCCAGAAACAGATGTTAAAAGGGATACTTCCCAGAAATATCACAGAAAAAAGTCTGTAAAAAAAGAGAGATATTACATTGCAAAAGAAAAAGGTAAGGTGTTTCACAGGCCTTCCTGCAGATTTGGGAAGAAGATAAAACACAAAATGATATTTAAAAGCAGAAAAAAGGCTATAAAGGCAGGTCTTAGACCCTGTAGAGTGTGCAGACCTTAACTGAATATCAGATGTTTCACTTCAGGGTCAGTTTTAGCATACTCTATAAGCGTTTTATCTAATTTGAAAGCCTCTTCTAAAAGCTCTTTTGCTTTTTTATTTTTACCCTGAATGGCATAAATACATGCTGTGTTATACAGTGCCAATCCTTTAATATCTGGATTTATCTGGCTGGCTTTCTGGTAGCACTGGATGGCCGCTTCATACTTCTCCATCTCCTTTAAGGCAATTCCCATATCTATATAACACTCACCACAGTTTTTGTTCAGTTTCACAGCTTTTTTAAATGCCTTTACTGACTGTTCAAAAAGACCTTTATCTAAATAAGTGTTTCCAAGGTCTGCCAGCCTATAAAGTAAGAAGGATTTATCTTTACAGCTTTTGTATAACACTCAATAGCTCTGTCTAAATCTCCCATGTCGTAGTAGGTATTTCCTAAGCTGTTGTAGTAGTTTTCGTTTTCTGGATTTAAAATTATAGCTTTTTTATATGCATAAACGGCTTTTTCTATCTGACCAGACAGTCTATAAACGATACCTAAATTGTAGTAATAATCAGGTTCATCGTTCTTCAGTGCTATGGCTCTGTTATAGTTTTTTATAGCTTCTTTATACTTTTTCAGCCTTCTGTAAATAAGACCTATGTTGTAGTAGATTACGGATAAATCAGGGTTTATCTCCACTGCTCTGTTATACATCCGAAGGGCTTTTTTGTAATCTTTCAGCAGAAAGTATCCGTATCCTAAATCGTTATAATACTCTGCTTTTTCCTTCAATTTTACAGCCTTTGAGAGTTGTTTCACAGCTTTTTCAGGATTGTTCATCTCAAGATATATATTGCCTAAATAGTAGTAAGCTTCGCTGTTTTCAGGATTAACAGTTATGTATTCTTCCAATATTTCTTTTGCTTTCAGAACATTTCCAGTATGGTAATAGACTACACCTTCCATAAATAGATTTTCAGGATACGGCTGTTTTTTTGCGTATTCAAAAGCATCTGTAATCAGTCCTTTTTTTAAAAATCCTTCCAGTTTTTTCATACAAAAGTCCACCAGTGATATAATTTTTAGTCTAAATCTAAATTTAGGAGGAAATCTGTTGAAAAAAAGGGTTATATTGGCATACTCAGGTGGTCTTGACACTTCTGTTATAGTCAGATGGCTTACAGACAGAGGTTTTGAGGTTATCACATATACAGCTGACGTTGGACAGGGAGAGGAGTTAGACGAGGTACCAGAAAAGGCAAAAGCATCTGGAGCTGTAGAGGCTATTGTTGACGATATAAAAGAAGAGTTTGCAAGAGAGTACTGTATACCTCTGATGAGGTCAGGGGCACTTTACGAAAACAGATACACACTTCTCTCAGCCCTTTCCAGACCCTTAATATCAAAAAAACTTGTTGAGCTTGCCCACAGATATGACGCCCATTATGTGGCCCACGGTTCTACAGGTAAGGGAAACGATCAGGTGAGATTTGAAACATCTGTGTGGGCATTAGACCCGGATATAGAAGTTTTAGCTCCTGTAAGGGACTGGGAGTTTAAATCAAGGGAAGAGGAAATAGAGTATGCATTAAAACATGGAATTCCTGTAAAGGCAACAAAGGAAAAACCATACTCATACGACAGAAATCTGTGGGGTGTTGCCATAGAAGCAGGACCACTGGAGAACATATGGACTGAGCCTCCTGAAGATGCTTTTGAAATTACTGTAAATCCTCAGAATGCTCCAGACGAGCCAGAGTATGTGGAGATACATTTTGAAAATGGCATCCCTGTTGGAATAAACGACCAGAAATACGACCAGTTGTGGAGGCTGATATGGGATTTGAATGAGATTGGTGGTAAACACGGCATCGGCAGAATAGACATGGTTGAAAACAGACTTGTTGGTATAAAATCCAGAGAGGTTTATGAATCACCTGCAGGGTTTCTTTTGATAAAGGCATATGATGAGATAGAAAGTCTTGTTTTAGACAGATTCACATACCACTACAAAATCATCCATATTTCCCAGCCTTATGCAGACCTTGTGTATAACGGTCTGTGGTTTTCAAAACTGAGGGAAGCACTGGACGCATTTACCTCAGAAATTGCTCAGCTTGTAAATGGGACAGTTAGATTTAAATTGTATAAAGGAAGTGCCCAGATAGTCGGTAGAAAATCTCCAAACAGTCTTTACTTTGAAAAGCTGGCAACATACAGCCCGGAAGACGAGTTTGACCACAAAGCTGGAGAGTATTTTACAAAAGTATGGGGATTGCCGTTAAAAGTTTTTGCAAGAGCTAACCGAAAATAAGAGTATGAGAGGAGAAGACCTTTTAGAAAAGAGTTTTAAAGAGGCTCTTCAAAAGGTTTCAGTAGATAAGAAACTGAACATTCCAGATGAGATAATAAACTATATATCCCAGATTATGTCCCTCTACTACAGGGGGATTCCCCTTTATCTTATAGATATTTCAGAAAAAACACCATTTAGAAGATACAAGATAAGAGGGGATGTTTCCCTTCTCTTAGTTGGTCTTTTTACAGAATGGGTCAGCAGAAGAAACAGACCTCTGACTGAAAGAGATTATATAGAAGCTGGTAAAATTAATTACTACAATGCTTATATGTATCTGAATCTCAACTACTCTGATCTTTTTAAAGAAAATTTTAGAGACATTTCTGTATTTTTCTCAGATATGACAGACCTTATAACAGGACATATGGAAATTTTTAAAAATATCAGTGAAAATTTTGAAAGATATGCATTTTTCCTTAGAGAGTATAGAGCAGAAAATATTGAAACAGGCAGGATATTTGATTTATTCAATGACATAAGGGAAAGACAGCTAAAAAGATTGATAGAAGAGTTATAATTTCCTAAAAATTTTCACTTTTTCATGTAGGTTATAATAATAGCTTGACAATTTTTAGGAGGTGTTTTTATGCCACTTAAAGAGTATAATCCATCTGAAATAGAAGGGAAATGGTATAAGGAATGGCTTAAATCTGCCCTTTTACACCAGACGTTAACGATAAAAGGGAGCCTTTTGTGGTTGTTATGCCGCCTCCTAATGTTACAGGTTCCCTTCACATAGGACATGCTCTGAATATGACCCTTCAGGATATATCTGTCAGATATAAAAGGATGAAGGGGGTTTAATACTCTCTGGCTCCTGGGATTTGACCACGCAGGAATTGCAACACAGTGGGTTGTAACAAGACAGTTAGAAAAAGAAGGAATAAACAAGTTTGACCTTGGAAGGGAAAAGTTTGTTGAAAAGGTGTGGCAATGGGTTCCTGTGGCAAGAGATACAATAAAAAAACAGATAGAGACTATAGGAGCTTCCTGTGACTGGAGCAGGCAGAGATTTACCCTTGATGAAGGTTTTGCAAGAGCTGTAAGGGAAGCATTTTCAAAACTGTTCAGAGAAGGACTGATTTATAAAGCCCCATACATTGTTAACTGGGACCCAAAAGACAGAACAGCTATCTCAGACCTTGAAGTTGAGTATGAAGAGGAAAAGGGAAATCTCTGGTATATAAAGTATCCTGTAGTTGACGAAAGCGGAAAGGAAACAGGGGAATACATAATAGTTGCAACAACAAGACCAGAGACAATGCTTGGAGATACGGCTGTTGCTGTTCATCCAGATGATGAAAGATACAAAAAATTTATAGGTAAAAAACTGAAACTCCCCCTTGCTCCGGAAGTTAGAAAGGCATGGGACGGAAAAGAAGTATCAAACCTTATTCCGGTTATTGCAGATGAGTATGTTGACCCAGAATACGGAACAGGTGCTGTGAAGATAACTCCTGCCCACGACCCAAACGACTTTGAAGTTGGTCAGAGGCATAATCTTCCTATGGTTATTGTTATGGACGAATCAGCTGTTATGAATGAAAATGCAGGGAGATTTAAGGGACTTGACAGATACGAAGCAAGAAAGGAGATAGTAAAAGAGCTTGAGAATTCAGGACTTCTTGAAAAGGTGGAGGAGATTATCCACAATGTAGGACATTCCCAGAGGTCTGGAGCAGTTGTTGAACCCTACCTGTCAATTCAGTGGTTTGTTAACACTAAGAAGCTGTCAGAAAACGCAATAAAAGTGGTGGAAGATGGAAATATCAGATTTATACCAGAAAACTGGAAAAAAACCTATCTTAACTGGATGTGTGAAATAAGAGACTGGTGTATATCAAGACAGATATGGTGGGGACACAGAATTCCTGTGTGGGAGTGTAGAAACTGCGGAAATTACAATGTTTTTTCAGACGAGATTTTTCAGTCTGATGCCCAGAAAGTAATATTTAACATGTATGGAGATACCCGTATAGGTCAGATTTTTTCCTATAAAGAAGTTAAAGATTATCTTTACGACAAGAATTTCAACCAGCCAGATAAAACGAATCTCCAGTTTTACGAAACCTTTGTGTTTGGAAGGGAAATTTTCCAGCTGAAAGATGAAGAGAGCTTAAAAAGTTTCCTTGATGAAAACTTTACAAAAGTTCCTGTCTTAAATCCTGAAAACACAGAAGATAAAGACAAAATCGGTTTTGTTCCCCATGCTGTTTTTTATCTTTATATCAATGGACTTATTGGAAAGACATTTAATGAGGAAGATGTTTTCTCAGCATATCAGAAAAACAAAGAAAAAATAAAACATATATACAGCACTGTTTTAAAAGGAATAAAAAAAGAAGAGATTTTAGAAGACAGAAAAAAGCTGAAAAAATGGCTTTACGACCATGCCTATGGAAACTGCAAAAATGGAAGGATTTTTCTTTACAGAGATGCAGGACAGATTCAGCATAATTGAAGACCATGTAATAGAGATTAAATATTTTATTGAGCTAAGATGTGAGAATTGTGGCTCTGTAGACTTGAAACAGGAAGAAGATGTCTTAGACACATGGTTTTCTTCAGCTCTGTGGCCTTTTGGAACTCTTGGCTGGCCAGAGGATACCCCAGAACTTCAAAAGTTCTATCCCACATCACTCCTTGTTACAGGATTTGACATTATATTCTTCTGGGTTGCAAGAATGATAATGATGGGAATGCACTTTATGAAGGAAAAACCTTTTGGAGATGTCTATATACACGCCCTTGTGAGAGATGAAAAAGGAGAAAAGATGTCCAAAACAAAAGGAAATGTTATTGACCCACTGGATATGGTTGAAAAATATGGAGCAGATTCCCTCAGATTTACACTTGCAGCCCTTGCTGCACAGGGAAGGGATATAAGACTTTCAGAGAAAAGGATAGAAGGATACAAACATTTTGCCAACAAAATATGGGAATGCATCAAAGTTTGTTCTGACAAATTTTGAAAACAACAGGGAAAAAGTGTTCAGTGATATAAACTCACTGAGCCTCTC
>JAUZSJ010000015.1 GCA_030949555.1 Persephonella sp.
GTATTTGGTGCTCTCATATTCTGGCTCATTTATGTTCTTCCAAAGATTATTGATGCGTTCAGAGATTTTAATGTTGAGCTACCTGCCACAACTGTATTCATTATGTATATGTCCCACTATACCAGGAAGTATTTCTTTTTTATTCTGATTTTCTTAATAGCTGGAATACTCCTTGTGAAAATTTTAAGAAACAGAAGTGAAAGATTCAGATACGAAACAGACAGATTATTTCTGAAAATGCCTGTCTTTGGTATCATTTTAACAAATTTCAACTATGCTTTCTTTGCAGAGTATATAAGACTTATGATAATCTCTGGTGTTCCACTATACCAGGCTTTAAACATAATGGAATCTGCCATTAAGAATATGGTGTTCAAAAGAGCAATATCAAACACAAGAAAAAAAATTGAGCATGGTAAGTTCTTTTCTGAATCACTTAAAGAAGAGAATGTGTTTTCTCCTCTTATTATAAGGATGATTTCCATAGGGGAGCAGTCAGGACATCTTGATGAACAGCTGAGATACATATCTGATTATTATTATAATAAGGTGGACTACCTGTCCCAGAATATAGCAAAAATGATAGAGCCTATAATCATAGGTATAGTAGGGGGATTTATGCTGATTATAATGCTGGGGCTGATAGGTCCTATCTATGACCTTATCACTCAGGTTTCAAAGTTATGAAAAATTTAGGTCTTGTTCTCTCTGGAGGTGCTGTCAGGGGAGCGGCACATATAGGTGTTCTGAAAGCACTGGAAGAAAATGGGATAAAACCAGCTTACCTGTCTGGCTCCAGTGCAGGAGCAATAGTCTCTATTTTTTATGGAGCAGGCTATTCTCCTCATGAGATAGAAGAGATAGTTTTAAAAACAAATATTCTGTCCTATCTGAAACCTGCCCTTAACTTTTCAGCTCTTTTTTCCCTTGATGGCCTGGAACAATTTTTCAAAAATTATATACACTACACAGATATATCTCAGTTAAAAATTCCTGTTTATGTATGTGCAACAAATCTTAATCTGGGCAGACCTGAGTATTTTTCTGAAGGGGATATTATAAAGGTTGTTGCAGCGTCCTGTGCCCTTCCATTTATATTCAAACCTGTACAGATAGGAGAGTACATATATGTAGACGGAGGCGTAATGGACAATCTTCCTGTTGAGCCCATTCTGGAAAAAGCAGATTTTATAATAGGCTCTGAAGTAAACCCCTTAGGGGAAGAAAAAAATCTCAATAATCCATTTAACATCCTTATAAGGAGTTTTTACCTTGCTATACGGTCTAATGTGGAAGCGAGGAAAAAGTACTGTGACCTGTTTATCCAACCTGAAGAGCTTATGAATATTGGCCTTTTTTCAACATGGAAGATAAAAGATGCCATTGAGATAGGATATAGATATACAAATAAAATTATTCAGGAATTAAATAGACTATAAAGTCCCCTCTTTTTCCTTTGTAATCCCTGTATCCTCTATTCTTTATCCTGTATTTTATAGGTTTTTCCTGACCAGGAATTTCTATTTTGAACCTCTTTCCTTCAATATCTGTAATACTGATAAAACTGTTTTCCTTCAGATAGTCCTTCGGTATATATATCCTTGAAATAATGTCCCTGCCTTTAATTATAAACTTTCCCCTTTTGAAGTTTACCTTTATATAAAGGTTTCCTGCAGCTGCTCCATTAATTCCGTCATTTCCTCCTCTTTCAATAACAATTTTCTGACCATCAAGAATCCCTGAAGGTATTTCAACTATCTTTTTCTCAATCTTTTTAATAATGCCTGTCCCCCTACATCTCACACAGGGGTTTTTTACAATAAATCCCCTCCCAAAACAGTTTATACAGGGAATTTCCATAAATCCCTTTTTTACTCTTCCTTCACCGCCACACCGACTGCATAAATCAACAGACGAAGATGAGGATATACCATTTCCACTACAGTCAGGACATCTTACTTTCCTTCTGTAGACGATTTCCTTTACTGTTCCATAAAAACCCTCTTCTACAGCGATTTTTATCCTTACTGTTATGTCTTCACCTTTTACTGGCTTTGTATGAAAACCTAAAAACTCAGCAATCAGGTCTCCTACTATCCTTCCAAAATCCCTCTTTTCCAGAGCTCTTAACGATGCATCGTATCTTCTTCTTCTTTCCGGGTCTATAAGAGTGTTATAGGCCTGTGTAATCTGTTTAAATAGACTGGAGTATTCAGGATTTATGTCTGGATGATACTTTTTTGCTTTCTGACGGAAGGCTTTTTTTATTTCCTCAGGGGTGGCATTTCTGCTCACCCCAAGGATTTTATAGTAGTTCATCAGGTAACTTCTTCTCTCTCCTCAGGAGGAATGGCAACTATAACCTTTGCAGGTCTTATTGTCCTTCCCCTGTATTTGTAACCTGTCTGGATTACCTTCACTATCTCGTTTGGTCTGTGCTCTGTGGATATTACCGTTTCAACTGCTTCATGTTCCAGTGGGTTGAAACCGGAGCTTGTATCAATTTTTTCTATACCCTGCTCCTGAAGGAATCTGGTTAACTGGTAATGTATCATCTGAACACCCTTTAAAAGGGCATTAATGTCTGTTGCTGACTTTGCACTCTCTAACGCTTTTTCAAAGTTATCAACAATCTCCATAAATCCCTTTGCCAGTCTCAACGCTCCTTCCTCTTTAGCTTCTTCTTTTTCCTTTCTCATTCTCTCTTTGTAAGCCTCAAATTCGCTATGGACAGTCTGGTATAATACACTGAGTTTCTTTGCTGCCTCTTCTGTTTTCTGGAGTTTTTCTTGAAGTTGCTTAATCTCCTTTTTTAATTTTTCGTTTTCTTCCATACACTGCTGGATATTAACCTCTTCTTTTTCTTCTGTTTTTTCCTGCTGTTTTTCCTTTTTTTCTTCCATCTATTTTATCCTCCGTTTTTTTAAATAATTTTTTCTCAAACCTAATGTTTTCAAGACTTACAGAAATATCTCTTCTCCAAAAGATGTCAGGTCAATAAACTCATCTGCAATTTCAGTTAGCTCTTTTGCAGCAGTCTGTTTAAATGCTGCTATCTCAACCTTAACTCCTTTTGTGTGAAGATATCTGACCAGTTCCACAAAATCTCCATCTCCACTGGCTAAAATAGCAACATCTATTTTTTCAGCAAGAGAAATGGCATCCATAGCAATTCCCATATCCCAGTCTGCTTTAACTGTTGTCCATAAATTTCCATTCTCGTCAAGCCTTTTAAAAATTTTTGGCTCTTTTTCCCTGACCTGATACCCTATGTGTCTGAGTGTATTTATAAATCCTTTCTGGTCAACACCGTGAAGCTTAACAAGATAAGCTATTGCCCTTACAAGAACTCTTCCATCAAGCACAGTGTATAAAACTTTTCTCAAAATCTACCTTTCTGTTAAAAGCATCTCTTGCTAGAGTAGTACAGGTTCTGTATATCAACAAAAACGGCCACTCTCTGATTTTTGAACAACTGTCTTGTTTTTTCGGCTGAATGCATTATCTCTCCTTGATTTTATAAATTGCTGATACAATTATATTATATGTCTAAAACAAAACATAAAGGAGGCAGGTATGTCAAAGTCAGCAATCAGGGCACAGAGATTTATGATGGGTACACTTCTCCTTATAGCTATGGTTCTTCTAAGCATCGGTCAGGACGGGGAAAATATATTGTTTACTTTATCATATTCATGCTTTATCTTTCCAGCATTTACAGGTTTCTGTCCGTCAGATGCTGTATTTGAAAAGCTGTTTGGAAAAAAGGCAGACTGAATGAGATTTGTTCATATATCAGACACACATCTTGGATATCACCAGTACGGCCTGAAGGAAAGGGCTGAAGATTTTTTTGACGTTTTTTTAGAGGCTGTTGAATTTGCAATTTCTAAAAAGGTTGATTTTGTTCCTCCATACAGGAGATTTTTTTCATTCTTCTCGCCCTTCAAACCATGTAATCCTTCAGGGGATGGAAATAGTAAAAAAACTTAAAGACGAAAATATCCCCTTATTTGTAATATCAGGAAATCACGACAGAGGAAGCCAGATAAGAGATGTTTCCCTCTTCAGGTTCTTCAGCCTGTTGGACTGAGAGCTGATTGATAAGGGGAGTTATAGAACATGAAGGCATTTTTATAGGAGGGCTGAAGTACATATCAAAAGCAGGTCTAAAGAGGTGTCCCCTGAAATCTTGGAGCAGTATCTGGAACATATGGGAAATGGGTTTAAAATACTGATGCTACATCAGGAGTTCCAGCCATTCTTTCCAGACTCTCCCCTGTATACAGACAGTGAAATTCCTGAAGGATTTAATTATGTTGGTATAGGTCACTACCACATTGCTCAGGCACCTTTTACAGTAAATGACTCAACAGTTGTTTATCCTGGTTCAACAGAATTTACGGCATACAATGAAAAAGAAGAGGAAAAGGGCAAAGGATTTTACTTTGTTGAGGTTGAAGATAAAAACATAAACGCACAGTTTGTAAAACTTCGCAGAGGAAGACCTTTTGTTTATGTAGAGTTTAGAGAAGAAGATATTGACAGGTACAGTAAAAGAGATTAAGGAGAGTTTAGACAGGATAAAAAAAGATAAAAAACCTGTTCTGGTTGTGAAGGGAAAGGTAAAGGACCTGTCTGTAGCAGATGTTTACAGAATACTTGAATCTGAAGGAATTGACAGAAAGATACTTCATGCACAGCTGAACCTCACAAGGGAAGTCAAAGATTTAACAGAAAGCATAAAGGTTATAAGCACCAGTGATGAAATAATAAAAGAAGAGATAAAAAAACTTATTGATGACCCACAGCTTTCCTCCCACATAATAGAAATCATACAACATCTGAAATCTATTGATAACATAGATGAGGTTAAAAAAATCCTGAGAGAAAATCCTGAAATTCTGGAAATGTAGGAGGGATAATGGAATATAGAAATTTAGTGCTTAGCACAGGACTGAAGGTTTCAGTTATATGTGTTGGAGCCATGACATTTACAGAAAAAGGGTGGCGGACAGCAGGAAGTATGGATTTTCAGAGATAAAAAGGGTTGTTGATACTGCAATAGATAATGGAGTGAACTTTTTGATACTGCCGACATATATGGGTCTTGGAGAGTCAGAGAGAACTATTAGGAAGAGCTCCTTGGAGACAAAAAAATAATGTGATTATTGCAACAAAGGTCAGGGGAGTTATGTCTGAAGACCCAAACGACAGGGGACTTTCCAGATATCACATATTTAAATCTGTTGATAAATCTCTGAAAAGACTTGGTAGGGATTATATAGACCTGTATCAGGTTCACTGGTGGGACAGCTCAACCCCCATTGAAGAGACATTAGAAGCACTAAATGACCTCGTTAGAATGGGAAAGGTAAGATATGTGGGCATTTCAGATTTTGCAGGATGGCAGATAGCCCGGTCAGTTTCCCTCCAGGATATGAAAGGATACTCAAAATTTGTTTCAGCCCAGATGTACTACTCCCTTTTAGGAAGAGACATAGAGTTTGAAGTGATTCCAGCATGTGAGCATCTTGGTATTGGAATATTAGCATGGAGTCCCCTCGCAGGAGGATTTCTGACAGGAAAGTACTCAAAAGAAAAAATTCCAGAAGATTCCCGTTATGCTAAAATGGAGAAACCTTTTTTAAGATTTGATTTTGAAAAGGGGTACTTCGTTGTTGATGAACTGAGGAAAATCGCACAGAAATACGAAGTTACTGTACCTCAGGTTGCTTTAAACTGGGTCAAATCAAAACCCTTCATAAGCTCAATTATTATCGGCATAAGGTCAGTAAACCAGCTTTTAGATAATTTAGGTTGCGTCAGCTGGGATTTATCAGAGGAAGATGTAGAATACTTAGACCAGATAACCCAGCCAGAAAGGCCTTATCCTCAATGGTTCTTAGATATGTTTGCTGACCTTTAAGGAGTAAAATGTACAGCTGGCAAAAGATATTTCAGGAAGTTAAGAAATACAGAAAGGAGCTTATTTTAGGTCATATATTTGCTGTTGTTGCCACACTGATAAGTATACCTACGCCTCTCTTTTTACCACTTTTAGTTGATGAAGTGCTTTTAAACAAACCAGGAATATTTATTGAAACATACCAGAAATTCTTCGGAAAAGGAAACCCTGTAACTTACACACTGACAGCTCTGATTATTGTTCTTATTATGAGATTTTTATTCTTTGTGTTCAACGCTCTCCAGTCAAAGATATTTACAAAAATATCTAAAAGTGTTACCTACAGAATCAGAGAAGACCTCCTGAACCATCTTAGAGATGTCTCAATGTCAGAATTTGAGACAGTAGGTAGCGGGGCTATAGCATCAAAACTGGTAACAGATGTAAACACAATAGACGATTTTATAGGAAAAACAGTAAGCAGGTTTATTATATCAGTTCTTACAATAATCGGAGTTGCTGTTGTACTGATACTTATAAACTGGAAGTTAGGTCTTCTGATAGTATTTCTTAATCCTGTTGTTATATACTTTACCACCGTTGTGGGAAGAAGAATTGGGAAGCTGAAAGGTATTGAGAACAAAGCTGTTGAAAAATTTCAGGAGAAGCTCACAGAAACCTTAGACCTTTTCTGGCAGATTAGGGCAAGTAACAGGGAAAAATCATTCATCCAGTCTGTTTTAGAAACTGCTAAAGATGTTAAAAAAACATCTGTTGAGTTTGGATGGAAAAGTGATGCAGCAGGAAGGCTCTCAATGCTCGTCTTCCTCTCTGGGTATGAAATATTCAGAGCAGTAAGCATACTTTTTTGTTGCCTATTCAGACCTTACCATTGGTCTGATGCTTGCAATTTTTGGTTATTTGTGGGTGATGATGACTCCTGTTCAGGAACTGCTTTCTATACAGTACGCATTTCCTCGGAAGCTGCATTAAACAGAATAAATGAGATTCTGAAAATGAAAAAAGAACCTAAATACCCCCATATATTTAACCCATTTAAAAATAAACAGACCTGTTCTATAAAACTGGAAGATGTTTACTTTTCTTACGATGGAGAAAATTATATCCTTCAGGGTATTAATCTCAGGGCAGAAGAGGGAAAAAAAGTTGCCATTGTAGGAGCAAGCGGGAGTGGAAAGACAACACTTGCTCACATAATGGTAGGCTTTTACCCTGTAGACAGGGGAGATGTTCTATATAACGACATATCTGTAAAGGAAATCGGACTTGATGTTGTCAGGGAAAATGTTTTCCTTGTCCTCCAGAGCCCAATGATGTTCAATGACACTGTCAGATTTAACCTTACCCTCGGAAAGGATATTCCAGAAAATAAAATATGGGAAGCCTTAGAAATAGCTCAGATGAAAGATGTGGTAGAAAACATGCCTGAAAAGTTAGACACCCTGATAGGCAAAAACGGAATAAGATTATCAGGGGGACAGAAACAGAGACTTGCCATAGCCAGAATGATACTTCAAAACCCTAAAATAGTCATATTAGATGAATCAACTTCAGCCCTTGATACACATACAGAGTACAGGTTATTCAATGCCCTCCAGAAATACCTTGCGAAAAAAACAGCAATTATTATTGCCCACAGACTGAGCACAATTCAGCAGGCAGATTACATATATGTTTTAGACAGGGGAAGAGTTGTTGAAGAAGGGACCCATCAGGAATTGATGGAAAGGGAGGGCATCTATAACCAGTTTATGAAAAAACATTTTATGAGATAATTAAATCCCTTTAATTTTAAGAAGCTTTCTAACCGATAAACTTCATCTATAGATAATAAACCAGTTATAGAGCGTTGTATGAACTTACTTAACAGGATGTCCATCAAAAAGAAAAATTCTTATTCTTACCGCTTCTTCCCATCTAATAGCTACCACTAGTTTATGCACTTTTATCCCTTCTTGGAGCAGAACCTCTGACTATTCAGAGAGCAGTCATATTCTCCGAAAACAGCTGTTTGTTCTGTCTAGCAAGAATATCTGCTGTTAGTACACATGGACTACTGAAGAAAGGGGAAGAACAGCTGGTTTTTTAGGAAGTGGAGGAGAAAAATTTAAATCAGAACTCAACAGTCAGGGGAGGCTTCCTCACAGACCAGAAGATTTATCAGGAACTTGAAAGCTACATATCAAAACAGGATATCAATGCAGCATATCGTCTCAAACGGAAGTAGAACTGCAACAAAGCTGTAGAATATAGGTGAGGAGAATTGCCTGCTATAAGAAAGAAAGTTGATATCTCTGAGCATAGAACTGTCTCGAGGCTATAAAATTTTACACAGAGATAAACAATCAGCTCTTAAAAACTATAGGTTCATTTGCAAGAAGCAGTTCTGACGCCAGAATAACGAAAGAGCTTACAGCATATATGAACTTCCTCACTCGCATAAAGAGAAGATGGGAATAGAGAGGGCTGTTCTGTCTGCTGTATTTGCTAAAAACAGATTTACCAGAGAGCTTTATTTCAGGTTTGTCTCCACTTATAAGCCAGCAGAAAGCTTTCCTAAAATCCTTTGAGTTTCTCAGCTCAGACAAGATTCATACAGATATACAGAAACACTGTAGTGGGAAAAGATATAGAGGAAGTAAAAAGAATGGAAGAAATCGCCCTGAGACTGTCAGAAAGGGAGGTTTCAATATAGACCCGTCATACTGGTTTAGCAGAATAACAGGCAAGATAAACCTTATGAAAAAAGCAGAAGATGAAATGTCCCGGATACTGATATCAGACATAGGTAATCTCAGAGCTGCATCTTTTAAAAAACTGGCTATTATTTCAGTAGTTTCCATCTGCTGTCGTGTGATATATAACCATAGGTATTGTTATCAACAGGTCAATAAGTACAGCTATAACAGAGATAGAAAAACAGTTAAAAGAAATGGCGATCAGAAAGATTTCACACAGAAAATAACAGTTAATACAGATGACGAGATGAAAAGTATTGCAGACTCAATAAACTACCTGATAGCTGAATCAAGAAAAGCTTTAGAGCAGGCAAAGATATCAGCACAGGAAAACACATCCATTGCCGCTGAGCTTTCTGCAACATCAGCGGAAATAGAGAAAAGGACAGAAGAAGAAGCCCTTATAGTAAAGGAAACAACAGAAAGGGCAGTTTCTGTGCAGAAACCCCTTGAGGATTCATTAAGGAAACTTGACAGAACAAAAGATGAAATAAAGAAAGCAAACAGTATATTAAAAAACACCCAACAGCAAATTCTAAGTCTCATTAATACAGTTCAGAAAAGTGCAGATGAGGAGGTAACAATTGTTCAGGAACTTGAAAATTTAAAGGAGACAACAGATAAAACAAAGGATGTTTTAAAACTTATAGAAGACATAGCAAACCAGACAAATCTCCTTGCACTGAATGCAGCCATAGAAGCAGCAAGAGCAGGTGAGGCAGGAAAAGGATTTGCCGTAGTTGCAGATGAGGTGAGACAATCTTGCAGAAAAATCCGAAGTATGTGGAAAACATAACAGAAACTATAGTAGAGCTTATAAACGAGATAAACTCAATATCTGAAAAATATCCAACCAACTCACAGAATGTGAGCCGACTTGCAGATGAGTCTGTAAATGTGGAGGAAGATGTTAAAACTGTATCTGATGTTATGGAAGAAACAGTTAAAGTGTCAGAGGATGCTTCAGAATCAATTAAGAAAATAGTGGGGGAAATAAAAGGAATTATACATGATATAGAGAAAATAAATCAGCTTTCATCTGCAAACACAAAAAGTGTTGAAGAGATAGCCAAAGCTGCAGAACATCTGTACGCCATGACAGAACAGCTCAGCAAAATACTGGAAGAGTTTCAGACTTAGGATATAATTAGATTAATAAAAATGGAGGTCTGGGGAAAATAAGTATTAAACTTAACAGAGAACAGGAAGAGGCTGTACTACACTTTGGTTCTCCTCTATTAGTGCTTGCAGGGGCAGGCTCTGGAAAAACGAGGGTTATCACCCAGAAAATTGTTTATATGGTTGAAAATCTCTCTATTCCTGTAAACAGAATTCTTGCTATAACTTTCACAAACAAAGCGGCTCAGGAAATGAAGGAGAGGGTTGTAGAAGCCCTTCATCTTGATCATCAGCCCCAGTGGATTACAACATTCCACAGTCTGTCAGCAAAGATACTCAGAATAGAAGCTGAAAATCTTGGGTACAGTAGAGATTTTGTTGTATACGATGAAGAAGACAGTAAGAAACTTATAAAAGATGTTTTAAAAGAGATGAATTTAGACTCTGAAAGCTACAAACCAGAAAAGATAAGGAATGTTATCAGCCAGATAAAACAGAATTTAGACGAATCTGTTCTTGATTTTTATGCATTCACTATGCCTCACCTTCCTAAAATCTATGAAAACTACAACTAACATCTTGCTCTCAGTAATGCCATGGATTTTGATGACCTGCTGATAAATGTAGTAAAGCTGTTTAAGGAACATCCTGAAATCAGGAAATCGTGGCAGGACAGATTTGATTATGTTTTAGTAGATGAATATCAGGACACAAATCTGGTTCAACACGAGATACTTAAACTGATAGTCGGAAATAGAGACTGTATAACAGTAGTTGGGGACCCTCAACAGTGCATATACACCTGGAGAGGAGCAAATCCAGACAATATATTAGAGTTTGAAAGACTTTCCTGAAACGAAAATTATAAAGTTAGAGAGAAACTACCGCTCTACCGAAAAGATACTGTCTGTTGCAAATTCTGTCTATATCCTCTGCAAAAGGAAGGTGGAAAGAGAAAGTATTGCGGCTGTGGACAGAGAAGAAAGGAGACGAAGATGTCTATCTTGTATCCCTTGAAACAGATAAAAAAGAGTGCGATTTTATCAGTAGAAAAATCAGTTCTCTCATTGAAGAAGGTTACAGATACGGCGATTTTTCTGTTCTGATAAGAATGTCCTATCTGTCAAGGAATTTAGAAGAAGCCCTCATAAAAAGGGGAATACCCTACCAGGTAATTGGAGGAGTAAAGTTTTACGAAAGGGCTGAAGTAAAGGACGTCCTTGCATACATCAGATTTGCCCTTCAACCAAAAGATACTCAGGCATTCAAAAGGATAATAAATCTACCTCCAAGGGGAATTGGAGAAAGAACTGTTGAGAAGATAAAACAGTTCTACGATACAGACTGGCTTCAGGCATTAGAAGATGCATATCCTAATCTGCCAGAAAGAATTCAGATGAGAATTCAGGAATTTTTAGAGATAGTGGATTACATCAGAAAACACGGAAATAACAAGCCTTCTGAAACAGCAAAATATCTGGTGAATGCTATCGGTTATGAAGATTATCTGGAAAATAAATACAAAGACTGGGAAGACAGGGTTGCCAACATTCACGAACTGTTCAATGCTCTAAAAGAAGTGGAGAAATCAGGGAAAACATTTTTAGAGTTTTTAGAAGAAAGTTCCCTTTCCCAGGCTCAGGACAATTTAGAAAATACCAACTCTGTCAAAATCATGACTGTTCACGCTTCGAAAAGGTCTTGAATTTCCTGTTGTTTTTATAGCAGGACTTGAAGATGGAATCTTCCCCAGTGGAAAGGCATTTGAGGACATTGAACAGATGGAAGAGGAAAGAAGGCTTTTTTATGTTGCAATAACAAGGGCAAAAGAGAAGGTTTTTATCACGTATGCGAGGAAAAGGGCTACATTCAGCGGGCATCTCAACGAAACAAAACCATCAAGATTCTTAAAGGATATAAAGGATAAGGTAAAAACCCTGTCAGATAGAAAAGATCTATCAGAAAAAGCAGCTGTCTATCAACACAGAGCCCGGAAATCATAGCAGGACAGCTTGTAAAACATGAAAAGTTTGGTAAGGGAGTTGTACTTTCTATTTCAGGTAACAGGGCAACAGTATTATTTGAAAGCGTTGGCCAGAAAACAATAATAAAAGAGTTTCTCAAAAAGCTCTAAACCCTGCATATCTCAGAAAGCTCTATCTTTTCCACAGGAATATCACCTACAAGGGTTGTTTTTAGTTTTTTGAAGCTTTCTGACTCATCTGTTATAAATATTCTTCTGCTGCCTCTGCCACTGAATGTCAGATTTTCATTATGGAGAAATTCAGCTATTGCCTGTGAAGAGTCTACAATTTCAATCTCTGGATACAGTTTTTTTATGGTATCTTTTAAAAGGGGATAATGGGTACATCCTAATATAAGAGTATCTATACCATCCCTTACTACTTCATCAATGTAATTTCTCACAACAAGTTCAGCAATTTCCCCTTCCACTATTCCTTCTTCAACCAGAGGAACAAATAAAGGACAGGGTTTCTGGAAAATCTGAATACCTCTTCTTTCAAGGAGTTTTTTGTAAGAGTTACTCCTTATTGTTGCCTGTGTACCAATCACTCCCACTTTTCCGTTCTTTGTTTTTCTCAGTGCCATCTCCACTCCAGGATGAACAACACCAACAACTGGAATATCAACCATCTCTCTCAGAGTGTCAAGCGCATATGAAGAGGCTGTATTACAGGCAACAATAAGAACATCAATTCCAAATCCTGTCAGATACTTTGCAGCTTCCACAGAGTATCTGATTACAGTTTCTTTAGACTTGTTTCCGTAAGGAACCCTTGCAGTATCTCCAAGGTAGTATATGTCTGCCTCCGGAAACTCTTTAGCAACTTCTCTAAAAACAGTAAGACCGCCGATACCTGAATCAAATATTCCTATGCTCATCTTTTTCACCTGATTTATAAACTACAGGAGCATCAGACCAGAGCCATTCAAGGTTGTAGTATTCCCTGAGCTCTGGTATAAATATGTTAACCATTACATCTCCATAATCTATTGCTATCCACCTTCCTTCGTTATAGCCCTCAATGTGTGAAGGAATAATCCCTCTTTCTTTCAGTCTTCTGGTCATCTCATCGCATATTGCTTTTGTGTGAACAGGAACATCCCCAGACACTATAACCATGTAGTCTGCAACAGGAGATACCTTCCCAATCTCTAAAACAACAAGGTCTTTCCCTTTTTTTTCTTCGGCAGCCTTTATTATCTCCTCAAACAATTCTCTGGGTTCTATTTTTTAGCCCTCCTCTTGAAGTTTTTTCAGCAATTTTTTCATATTTTCAATGTACTGCGAGTCTGGATAACTGCTCAGTGCGTGCTTCAGTATCTCAACTGCTCTTTCCTTGCTTTTTCTTATTCTTTCCTCCAGTTTCTGTATATGTTCTTCTAACAGTTTCTTTCTGTTTAACAGAACATTCTTTCTGTTTATATCTTTTTCCTTTTTTATCTTCTCCTCTAACTTTTCTATCTTCTCTCTGTATTTTTTATTTCATCAGCATACTGCTGGTCTGTATTTGCCAGATTGAAGGCTATTTTATATATAATGTAATCTTTCTCTATCTGGTCTGGATAATCATCAAAAACCATGTTGTAATAAACAGAAGCAGAGTAATACTTTCCAAGATGCTCATAGAGGTCGGCTATTTCTATAAGATGCCGGGCTTTAGTTTTTCTAACTTTTTTAATAATCTCTCTTGCCTTCCTTGCATATACGGTATCCGGATAGTTGTCAATAATTTCCTCTGCCTTTTCTTCAGCTTTCCTGATATAAGTAAGATCCCTGTCTGGAGACGGAGACACCTTAAGGTAAGAAACTGATAACTTGTAAAAGACTTCTGGAACGTAGGGGGAAGTAGGGGAAAAGGGACAGGAACTCCTCAAATTCAACAATAGCATCTATATAGTTTTCCTCTAAAAAATATATGTTTGCAAGGTGATATCTTGCTTCCATTATGTCTGTTGTGTGTCATGTTCTCAGCTTCGTAGATTGCTTTTTTAAAATACTCTTTTGCATCGCCGTACTCACCCTTTTCATAAAGTTGAAGAGCCTTTGTCATTACCTGTTCTTTTTTACAACCTTCTCAGCACAGGAAAAGAACACAACTGAAATAGACAAAGCTAACAGTATTTTTCTCATTCCACACTCTCTATCGAAAACTTATTTATCTGCTGATTTACATCAGAAATAATATCAACACTACTGGTCAGTTTCAATTGCTTAATCAGTTCTTTAGTGGTTTTATACATATAAGGATGAACCCTTAACCTGATTTTCACAAAGGGTTTTAGTTCAGATATCTTTTTTTCAATCTCAAAGCTGAACAGATATCTGCTTTTTATAAAACCATTTCCATGACAGGTTGTGCATATGTCTGTAAGCTGTTTAATAAGACTGTCTTCTACCTTTTTTCTTGTCAGCTCTAAAAGGCCAAGGGATGTAAAATCTTTTATCTTTACAGGTCTTTTGTCCTTTTTTACTTCCTGCTTAAACTGTTCTATAAGGGCTTCTTTCTTTTCTCTCCTTCATATCTATAAAGTCTATAACAACAATTCCCCCCAAATCTCTCAGCCTCAGATGTTTTGCAATCTCTTTCATTGCTTCAATATTCGTATGATACGCCGTTTCTTCTAAGGTTCTATGCTTGCAGTGGCTTCCGCTATTTACGTCAATAGATACAAGGGCTTCTGTTTCTTCAATAACCAGATATCCACCACTTTTAAGCCACACATAGGGGTTGAGAATTCTGTTTATCAGTCTGTCTATATCATAGTAGCTGTAAAGAGATACTTTTCTTTTTCTATAGGGCTCTAACTTTATCTGTCTGTTGAAATTTTTATTTATGTAATCCTTTATCTCTTTCAGCTTTTTTATATCATCAGACACAATTTTAGAAAAATTCCCTGCATAATCTCTCAGTATGCTGTATATCTTTGAAGATTCTTCGTACAGAAGGGAAGGGGTTCTTTTTTTCTTAGAGCTTTTCAGGATGTTTTCCCACTGATGTTTCAGTGAGAGGAAGTCCTCAATTATTGCCTCATCAGTGGCTTCCACAGCAGAGGTTCTTACTATGTACCCGTAGTCATTTTCGTTGAACGGTTCTAAAAGCCATTTTATATGTTCCTTTAATCTTTCCCTATCCTCTTTATCTTCAATTTTGGAAGAAATTGTCACATAAGGGTCACTGGGAATAAGCACCAGATACTTTCCAGGAAGCGTGACTTTACAGGAGAGTTTTGCTCCTTTTGAGCTGACAGCAGCTCTTTTTACCTGAACAATAATAGCTTCGTTTGGCTTTATTTCCTGACAGTTTTTTATATCTTTCAGTGGAAGAAATGCCTCCCTGTCCTCTCCAATATCAACAAATGCAGCATTCATCGCTGGAATAACTCTCTTTACCTTACCCTTGTATATATTTCCAGACTGCCTGAGAAGTTCTTTATATTCAACCCTTACTTCAACAGGTTCATCATCTTCATAAATCACATATAGGTAAAGGTCTTTTGAAGAAGTAATAACAAGCTCTCTGTTCACATGAAACCCTGAAAGAATATTATGACTAAATAATAAAACAGGGATGGCTGTTAATCAAGACTCCCCCGCAGGAAGGGGGACTATTTGGAAATCTTCCCTGAAATAAAGTCAGGGTCCCTTTCTGGAAGCTCTGTAACCCATGTCATGAGAGGCTCTTTACACTCAGGAAGTCTGACCTGTTTACAGGTATCTACACACTCTCCACACACAATGCATGCCTGAATTCCCTTATAAAAATCATTGATGTATGCCATTCTCCTTGGGTCAAGAGCCATAGGACAGTTTTTTATACACTCCCTACAGCCACCACAGTCAGAGAGATTAAATTGGGGAGCCATTGTTGTTTTAAATTTATGATGATAGGGAGTTATCTTCTGGTAAATTCCCGTTGGGCAGAAAGTTCTGCACCATCTTTTACCTATAAATACTTCAAAATAGACAACAACTAAAGCTGATAAAAATGCAAACCACATCCAGCCAAACATTGGATTTGTTGTATAAAAAAAGACTCTGAGGTCTGTAACCCAGTTAAAAAACAGTGCGAGGAAAAGAACAGCAACAATAAGAGAAACGAAATAGTACCCAATTTTATTTAAAACTGTGGAGCGAGAATGGTACAGTTTTCTTCCTATTTTATCCTGAAGTTCTGCAACCCATCCTCCAGGACATATCCATCCACAGAACACTCTACCGTTAAAAAGATTCATAACAATAACAAGGATGGCAAAAAAACCAAGGGCTAAAATCACAGGCATAAGACCATCTTCAACAGGAACCTTTTTCCAGAAAATCCATGCCTCATCATGGGCAAGGTCAATTTTTGCAATCTTAAATACAGGTATAACAATAAGTGCAAGTATAACCAGAATATAAATGAGATTTCTCATAACTGTGAATTTGTGGGTTTCCCAGTAAGAGGGCCGGGGACATGCCTGAGCTGTTTCTACCTGAGTTGACATCAAATCTACCTCCCAAAAAATTTAACAACTGTAAAATATTATAATATATTATAATTATAATAAAGTTTGTTAGTTATTACTAACCACAGGAGAGGTCAGGAGATGAAAAAGATTTTCGCATTTTTTTTATTAGTGGCAGCAGCAATGTTTCTGTCATCATGTGAAGGTAAGGGTAAGTTAGTAATTAAAGAACCTCCCAATGCAGATGTTTACATTAATGGTAAACATGTAGGAAAAACCCCTATTGAGGTTGAACTGAAAGAGGGAAAGTACACTGTTGAGGTTGCTGTCTCTCCCTTTGAGATGGAGAGAAAGAAGAATGTGTGGGTTTACTTTGACCACACAACTGAGCTGTCTTTTAGACCTTCACCTAAAGGCATACTTGTAGTTGATACCAAACCTCAGGGGGCTGAAGTTATTGAAGGTAGAAACCCCTTAGGTAGGACACCATTCAAAGACAAAATAGATGTTGGGGAACACCATATAATTCTGAAATTTGGTGCTGTTGGAACTTCAAGAGTCGTAAACATAGAGTATGGGAAGACAACAGAGCTGTTTGTAAACTTAGAAAAGGCTGTTGTTCACTTCAGAGCAAACCCCTCCCAGGCTACTCTCAGTATAGATGGAAAAAATGTGGGAAGTTTTCCTGTGGATTTAGAGCTTGAAGAAGGTATCCACCATATAACCGTTTCTCATCAGCATTACACAGATACTTTCAGGCTAAAAGTCAAAAAGGGAGATGAGATAACTGTAACCTACATACTTACAGATGTTCAGCTTCCACCAATTCAGGCATATGGCCCTATCACATTCACTCCTGATAAAAAATATCTGATTACACTGGGTAAAGCAGGTATATACTTCTGGGATTTAAAAAAGTTCAAACCTCAGATTTCCCTGTATGACCCAAAGGATGTAGGAAACTTTGATAAATTTATCAATTATGCAGTGTCTGGAAGATGGTCATTATGTAGTGGGAATTAAACCAATCAGAAGGCTTCGCCTATGCTCTTCCAGATGACCTGAAAGGTAAGAAAGTTGATAAAATCCTTGTATGGGATTTAAAGACAACATTTCCTGTTATGTCAAAACTGTATCCAATGGAAGCATTAATAACAGCTGTAAGCAGCGACAGTAAAAGAGTTTACTTCGTAACAGCAGACAGGAAGGTCAAAAGTGTTGAGCTAAAAACAGGAAAAAGTTATAAAAGGAAGATAAAATAAATCATGTACCTTCTTTTTGGAAGATACTATAAAGGAAAGATATACATAGGAACAGAAGATGGATATCTGATTGCTTACGGATACTGTTTCTGATCTCTGTGTCTTCAAAGAAGATAAGATACATT
>JAUZSJ010000016.1 GCA_030949555.1 Persephonella sp.
TATCAACTGTTATTTTTTTCTTTTCCTCCAGCCTTTTCTCTTAGCTTATGCTGGAGCTCTATAAGTTTTTATTTCATCGTGGGCAAACATTATCGCATCGAGAATAACCTCTTCAGAGACTTCTTCGCTGCCTCCCAGCTCAAGCCATTACACAATGGCATCTTTTGAGCCTGCAACAACAATGTCTATGTCTGACTCGTTTCTCTGCTGGTATGTGGGATTAACGACAAACTCTCCATTTTACCCTTGCAACTCTTACTCCCTGCGATAGGTCCTTCAAATGGTGCTTCTGAGAGGTGAAAAGGGCAGCAGATGCACCAACTATCGACGAAGACATCAGGGTCATACCTGTACATCTGCGAAAAGGGTCGTTGCAGTGATAGCAACATCGTTGAAAAAACCTTTTGGGAAAAGAGGTCTTATTGGCCTGTCAATAAGGCGGGGGATACAAGGATTCTCTTACCAGATGGTTTCCCCTCTCTTTTAACAAATCCACGGGATTTTACCGTAAGCGTACGTTTTTCCTCCCTGTACTCAACAGTCAAAGGGAAAAAGTCAATATCAGCCTGAGTCTCTTCAGACATAACGGCAGTGACAAGAACCGCCGTTTCCCCCTGTCTGCCTACAATTACAGCACCGTTTGCCTGACTGGCAAAATAACCGGTCTCTATAGAATAGTTTGCACCATTAACAACAGTTTCTGCCTTCTGGACAGTAATATCTCCCACTTCACCCATTTATTTCTCCCGGTTGATTCTCTTATTCCAAGCTCCTGAACAATCTGCTGATATCTTTCAGGATTTTTCTTTTTAGATAGTTCAGAAGTTTTTCTTCTCTTGTTGACCATTCCTATCAGACCTCTTCTTGAGTGAAGGTCTTTTTTGTTTTTCTTAATGTGCTCTGTGAGATTTTTAATTCTCTCTGTGAGTATTGCAATCTGAACCTCTGGAGAACCAGTGTCCCCTTCAAACCTTCCAAATTTTTTTATAAGCTCCTGCTTTCTTTCTGCCGTGATTGACATAGACGAAAACCTCCTGACATCATTTATTAATTTTTAACAAAAAGAATTATAACATAAGTCTTTTGGTTAAATCTATACAACCAGATGAAAGCAGAATAAACATGATATAATAAAATGTTAACTTTTGCAGATATTACAAGGAGGTTGGGATGATTCAGGATTATCTAAAAGATGCGGAAAAAAGGATGAAAAAGGCTGTGGAAAAGTTTAAGGAGGAGCTCGCAGGAATAAGGACTTCAAGAGCATCAACAGCTATTGTTGAAAATATAAAGGTGGATTACTATGGGGTTGAGATGCCTGTAAAACAGCTTGCAACAATAACAATACCTGAACCCTCTCAGATTGTTCTCCAGATATGGGACCAGAATGCTGTTCCACTTGTGGAAAAAGCATTAAAAGAGGCAAACATAGGAGCAAATCCCCAGACGGAAGGTAATACAATAAGGCTTATACTTCCGCCAATGACACAGAGTGAGAGGCGGCGAGATAGTCAACACATATGGGAAACTCTGGCTGAAGAGGCAAGAATAGCTGTCAGGAATGTGAGAAGAGATGACAAGGAAAAGTTAGAAGAGCTGAAAAAAGAAGGATTTTCTGAAGATGAAGTGAAAAAAGCCCTTGAACAGCTCCAGAAGATAACAGATAGATACATAAAAGAGATAAATCAACTGGCAGAGAAAAAGGAAGAAGAGGTTCTGTCCCTTTAAATTTTGAAATTTAGTTGCAAAATCCTTATATTAAATCCTGAAAAAAGTAGAAGGAGTATAAGGAGTATTATATTTTGAGAGAAGAGGTTATACATAAGGTAAGGGAGCTTTTATTACCTTTACTTGAAGAAAGGGGCTTAAAGCTTGTTGACATAGAGTTTTCAACAGGGGGAAAGCCTGTTCTCAGGATATACGTTTATAATCCAGAAGGTACGAGTATAGAGGACTGTGAATGGGTGAGCAGAAGAATAGGAACACTCCTTGATGTAGAAGATCTTATACCATTTTCTTACATATTAGAGGTCTCCTCTCAGGACTGGAAAGGAGACTAAAAAATAGGGAAGAGTATGAGATATTTAAAGGCAGATGTGTAAAGATTGTTACGAAAGAGCCTGTAAATGGGAAGAACATTTTTGAAGGAATATTGAGAGGATTAGAAAATGATGAAGTAGTTATTGATGTAGATGGAGAAAATTACAGGATACCTTTAGATTTAATCGCAAAAGCAAATCTGGAATTCAGAGAAGGTGGAGAGTAAAATGGCAGTAAAACTAAAAAATGTTATAGAGGCTGTAGCAAAGGAAAAAAATGTTCCGGAAGATATTATAGAAAAGGCACTTATTGACGGTATAAGGGCGGCTGTTCAGAAAGAGTATGGATACAGAGACAACGTGAAGGTTGTTTTTGATAAGGAAAATGACGAACTTAAAGTGTTTTTGAGAAAAAAGGTAACACCTTTTATAGAAAATCCTAAAAGAGATATAACTCTTCAGGAAGCTAAAAAGTACGACCCTGATGCTGAAGCAGGAAAGTATGTTGATGTTCCGCTAAGTCTTGAAGACTTAGGTAGAATAGCCCTGAATGCAGCAAAAGAGGTTATAACCTACAAGGTTGCGAAGGTAGAAAAAAATATACTTTTCAGGGAATTTAAAGAGTTAGAAGGAAAGGTTGTAACAGGAACAGTAAGAAGATTTGAAAATGGAGACATTATTGTTGACCTTGGAAGGGTTGAGGCTGTGTTGCCAGAAGAAGAACAGATAAGAAAGGAAAAGTACAAAATAGGAGATAGAATAAGGGCTCTGATATTGAAAGTGATAAAAGAAGGCTCATACCAGTAAAAGAGAGGGGAAAGATAAAAAGATATATACATCCCATAGATAGGGATAAACCTCTTGTAATACTTTCAAGAACACATCCAAACTTTCTGAAAAAATTGATAGAAATAGAAGTTCCAGAGGTTCAGGAAGGTGAGATAGAAATAAAAGCCATAGCAAGGGAACCTGGAGAGAGGGCAAAAGTGGCAGTTTATTCAGAGGATAAAAATATAGACCCTGTTGGAGTTGTTGTGGGTCTTAAAGGAAGCAGAATTCAGAATGTAACAAACGAACTTTCAGGTGAGAAGATAGATGTTATTCAGTGGGACCCAGACCCGGCTATATTTATAATGAGAGCTCTATCTCCAGCAAAACCAAAAAAGTGGAGACTTTTAGAAGATGAAAAGAGGATAGAGGTTGCAGTTCCAAAAAATGAGCTATCTCTTGCAATAGGAAAAGGTGGTATTAATGCAAAACTTGCCCACAAGCTTACAGGATGGCATATAGATATACTGAGTGAGGAAGATTTTGAAAGAGTTCAGCAGCTCCCAAGGTCAAAAAAATGAGCCAGTCAGAATATGTGTGATATGTAAAAAAAAAGACCAAAGAGAGAGTTAATCAGGTTTGTTAAAGAAGATAAAGAGATAGATATTCTGAAAAATAAAGGTGGAAGGGGTATTTATGTATGCCCTTCCTGCATCTATGAAAAAAAGTTCAGAAAGATGATGAATATTTCGGAAGAGCAGATAAAAACACAGCTTGAAAAACAGATTATAAATCTTATTCAGATAGGGTGGAGGGGAAGAATTATAAAGATAGGTTACGATGAAGCAGAGAAGATTCTGAAGAAAGGAAAGAGAGGTTTTTTAATTATTGCTGAAGATATAGCAGAGAGCACAAAAGGAATATTTTAAGAGTGAGAAATATTGAATATTTTCAGATATTTAATAAATTACAGCTGGGAAGCTTTATAGGAAAAAGAGAGGTGGGAATAATATTTGTCCCTGAAACAAAATTTGGTTTAAAATTAAAAAGTTTAATAGCTCAATATATTGAGCTAAAAAGGAGGTAGTGAAGTTTGTCAAAGGTTAAGATTTCTGAACTTGCTAAAGAGTTTGGAATGACATGGAAGCAACTTGCAGAAGAGATACAGAACCTTACAGGGGAAACTATAAAATCACCATCAACAAAAGTAGATGAGGAGGTAGTATCCCTCCTTAGGGACGTTTTAGGAGATTCTACAGTTATAGTTGAGGACAAGGCAGAGGAGAAGAAAGAGGAGAAAAGGGGGGTAAAGCTGTGGGACCTTGCCCATGAGATAGATGTTTCCATTGATGAGCTTAAAGAGGGATTGAAAGCTCTCGGTTATGAGGGTGAGATAGACAGCTTTACAGTTATTGATGAATCTGTCGTAGAAAGACTAAAACAGTATGTTTCAGAAAGGGAGAAGAGAGAAGAAGAGAAGAAAAAGAAGAGGAGAGATTAAAAAGAGAAAGGGAAAAAGTGAAAGAGCTAAAAAGAAAAGAAATTGAAGAAAAGAAAGAGTTTAAAGCAAAGTTAGAGAAGAAGCCATATACAGAAAGAAAAAAAGAAAGAGCAAAATCAGAAGAAGAAAAAACAAAAAAAGAGCCTGAGAAAGCAAAGACCGTAAAAGAGAAAAAACCTAAGAAAAAGGTAGAGAAAGTAGAAAAAAAGGAAGAGAGGTTAGACCTGTAATTGAGGAAAAAGAAGAAGAGAAGGAAAAACTTCCAGAAAAGGAGCAGATAAGACTGAGCAAAGAGGAAAAGGCAGAACTTGAAGCCCTAAAAAAACTGATGGGACCACAACCAAAGAAAAAGAAGAAGAAAAAGAAAAAAGAAAAGGAAGAGGTTAAAAAGTTGTAGAAGAAAAGGCAAAAGAAGAAGAGGTTAAGATAAGCTATAATTCCTGAAGTTATAACAGTAAGAGAGCTTGCAGACCTTTTAGGTCTTTCTGTCAACGAAATTATGGCAGACCTGCTACAGAAAGGAATACTTGCAACAGTTAATCAGACTATAGACCCTGAGGTAGCACTTCAGATTGCAGAAGAGCACGGTTTCTTAGCAGAGGTACAGAAAGAAGGAGAAGAGACTAGGTATTATAGAAGAACTTCCTGAAGAGGAAAAAAGCAAACTATTACAGGAAGAAAAACAAGAAGAACTGGTAGAAAGACCTCCTGTGGTAACAGTCATGGGACATGTTGACCACGGTAAAACAACACTGCTGGATACAATAAGAAAAACAGACGTTGCAGCAAGAGAAAAAGGAGGAATAACCCAGCATATTGGTGCTTATAAAATTAAGCTTCCAAATGGCAAAGAAATCACATTTTTAGATACACCAGGACACGAAGCCTTTACAACACTCAGAGCAAGAGGTTCTAAGGTTGCTGATATAGCCGTGTTAGTTGTTGCTGCAGATGATGGGGTAAAACCGCAGACAGTAGAAGCCATAAACCACGCAAAAAATGCAGATGTTCCCATTATCGTTGCCATAAATAAAATAGATAAACCAGGTGCAGACCCAGAAAGGGTTAAAAGAGAGCTTTCCCAGTACGGCCTCATCCCTGAAGAGTGGGGAGGGGATACAATAATGGTTCCTGTTTCAGCAAAAACAGGACAGAATGTGGAAGAGCTTTTAGAAAATATCCTGCTTGTTGCGGAAATACTCGACCTTAAGGCTAATCCTGACAGGCCTGCAGTTGGAACAGTTATCGAGTCCAAATTAGACCCTAAAAAGGGACCTGTGGCAACAGTGCTCATAGAAAATGGGACGCTTCGTCAGGGAGATTACTTTGTTGCAGGATATACATGGGGAAAAGTAAGAGCAATGTTTGACGAAAGAGGTAATCAGCTTAAGAAGGCAGGACCAGGAACACCTGTTGAGATATTAGGCTTTAACGAAGTTCCTCAGGCAGGAGACAAATTTATTGTTAAGAAGACAGAGAGAGAAGCAAGACAACTGGCAGAGCAGAGGAAAAGAAAAAGAGAGGAAGAGATACTTGCGAAAAAGGCAAGAATACATTTTGAGAATTTAGCAGGAGAAAAAGAGATAAATATTATACTGAAGGCTGATGTTCAGGGTTCACTGGAAGCTATAACAAAATCCCTTGAAGAACTGTCAGAGAAGTTTGAGGACGTAAGCATAAATGTTATCCACAGCGGAATAGGTGGAATAACAGAAAGTGATGTTATGCTTGCAGCTGCATCAAATGCAATAGTACTTGGATTTAACGTAAGACCAGATGCAGCAACAAGAAAGGCAGCAGAAGAAGAGGGTGTTGATATAAAGATTTACAGCATCATATACGACCTTATAGAAGATATGGAAAAAGCCCTGAAAGGTATGCTTGAGCCGGTTGAAAGGGAACAGTTTCTCGGGACATGTGAGGTTAAGCAGATATTCAGAATTAAAGGTGTTGGAACAGTTGCAGGATGTATCGTGATAGAAGGTGTTATAAGAAGAAATGCAAAAGCAAGGCTGGTTAGAGACGGTATTGTTATATACGATGGTGAAATTGCATCACTGAAGAGATTTAAAGAAGACGTTAAAGAAGTTGCAAAAGGTTATGAATGTGGTTTGATGTTAAAAGACTTTAACGACGTGAAACCAGGAGATATTATAGAGTCGTATGAGATTGTAAAAGAAAGACAAGAATAATTAGATGATAAAGGTTGTAGAGATATTTCGAACGGTTGAAGGGGAAGGCAAATGGGTTGGCCTTCCTGTTTCATTTATCCGTCTGGAAGGGTGTAATCTCAGGTGTGAGTGGTGTGATACTCCCTACTCTTATGACGGAAAAAGTTTTAAAGAGATAACAGTTGACAGTCTAATAGAAAAAGTGGAAAAGTTTGGTTTGAAAAGGGTGTGTATAACAGGAGGAGAACCTTTCCTCACACCACAGCTTCCTGAACTTGCTGGAAAATTAATAAAAAGAGGATATGCAGTTCTTATTGAGACAAACGGGACTCTGTGGAACGAAGATATTAAAAAGATAGAGAATAAAAACCTTTACATTACCTGTTCCCCAAAACCTCATGCTCCTACTTCATACACCCACAGCTTCTGCCTCATAACAAGACTGAAATTTGTTGTTGATGAAAGCCTTAAACTGGAAAACATACTGAATAACAAAGACAAAATATAATAAAAAACGACTTTATCGTTTTACAGCCAGAGAGCAACAGAAAAGAAATGGTGAAAAAGGCGTTAAGAATACAGGAAGAACTGCTTAAAAAGGGATGGGAAAGCAGGATTATTCCCCAATGTCATAAGATACTGGGTCTGCCCTGATGAAAAAAGTAATTCTTAAGAAAACAGCAGAAAAAAAATTAAAACAGCTGAATCAGTGGTTTTACAGGAAAGAAATAAAAAAGTACCCTCAGACATTGAAAAGGGGGAGATTGTTCAGGTTTTCACATCTTCCGGACGTCTTGTAGGTACAGGATATTTCAATCCTGTAAGTAAAATATCCCTCAGAATGCTGACGTTTAAAAAAGAGGGAGGTATAAAAAGCCTGATAAAAAGAAGAATAGAGGAAGCATATAAAAAAAGGAAAAAACTGCTGAAAAATACGACAGCATTTAGAGTTGTGCATTCAGAGGGGGACCTGCTGCCTGGGCTTATTGTTGATTATTATGATGGATATCTGTCTGTTCAGATAAATACAGCAGGGATGGAAAGATTAAGAGATCTGATAATTAATACACTTATTGAGCAGATAAATCCCAGAGGGATTTATGACAGGTCAGACCGGAAGGTAAGAGAAATAGAGGGTCTTGAAACAGACAACCGGTTAATATACGGAGAAATCCCGGATAACATCGTTATAAATGAAAATGGTATACATTTTACAGTTTCCCTCAGTGAAGGACAGAAAACAGGATTTTATCTTGACCAGAGGAAAAACAGACAGACAGTTTCACAGTACATAGAAAAAGGCTTTATAGTCCTTGACCTTTTCTCCAATGCAGGTGGATTTGGTATATACTGCTATAAAAAGGGTGCAGATTATGTAAAATTCGTTGATGTTTCCTCCAGTGCTGTAAAACAGCTGAGAGAAAACTGTAAACTAAACAGTATAGGTAATTTTGATGTAGCTGAAGAAGATGCCTTTGACTTTTTGAAAAAGGAAAGTCAGAGATACAATATGATTATAATTGACCCCCCATCTTTTGCAAAAACAAGACACGAAAAGGAAGGAGCGTTGAGGGGATTTAAGTATCTGATACTGAAAGGTCTGAAACTTCTTGAAAAAAATGGGTACATAGCAGTATTTTCCTGTTCTTTTCACGTAACAATGGATGACCTTGTTAATGTTTCATTGAGTGCTGCACAGGATACGGGAAGTATCCTTGAGATTGTAGAGTTTATGTATCAGGATTTGGACCATCCTGTTTTACTTAATATGCAAAACACACTGTATCTGAAAGGTGTTCTGCTTCGGAAGTTGTCAGCTAACTCTGTCTAAAGGCAGAGGTTTGCAAGTGAGTTAACTATGGGAAGATACAGCCAACTACCCTGTGCCAGGTCTTTCTTTTTGAGAGACCAGATAGTTACTGGTTTGAGACAGATGAAAATTAAAAAAGCTATAAAGCTTGGAGTAAAAGGCTGAAAGAGGCAGGGATAAAAACACCTGTTACAGATACCCATCTTTTGCTTTCAAAAGTGTTGAAATGTCCCAGGATGGAAGTTAATATCAGAGAAGGAAGAGGAAATTCCCACTGAAAAATTGAGAGAGTTTTTCTTCCTTATAGAAAAAAGAGCAGATAGATATCCTTTAGGGTATATTTTAGGGGAGAAGGAATTTTTTAATGTGAGACTGAAAATTGAGGAGGGGGTGCTCATAGCCAGACCAGAAACAGAGATTCTGGTTGAGGAGTGTCTGAAGAGAATTCCTGAAGATAAAAAAATCACAGGTCTTGAAATAGGAGTAGGCTCAGGAGCTATATCCGTAGCACTGCTGAAAAACAGACCGTTACTTGTAATGTATGGAATAGACATATCAGAAAAAGCACTTCAGATTACCGCCTTAAATGCTAAAATAAATAGAGTGTTTGATAGACTGGTTCTGCTTAGAAGTAATCTGTTTGAGAATGTGCCTCAAAAAAGATTTGATTTTATTGTTTCTAATCCACCATATGTGTCAGAAGAAGAGTATGAACATGTAGAAGAGGAAGTTAAAAGAGAACCAAGGGAGGCATTGATAGCAGGTAAAGAAGGGATAGAATTTTACGAAAAAATAATTGGAGATGGAAAAAGTTTTTTAAAAGAAGATGGTTTTTTTGCGTTTGAAATAGGTTATAATCAGAGGAAAAAAGTAAAAAAGATATTAGAATCAGAAGGCTTCAGAGCAATAACAGAAAAAGACCTTCAGGGTTTTGATAGGGTAATAATAGGAGAAAGATGATGATTGATATAAAGAGAAGGGCTTGAGTTTCTTGAAATAGAAGGGGGAAAGAGGTTAAAGGGGACTGTCCATGTATCTGGAGCGAAAAATGCTGCACTTCCTTTAATGGCTGCAACACTTCTTACAGACGAGGTAGTTATTCTGGATAACATTCCCTATCTTCTTGATGTTTTTACCATGAAATCTCTGCTTGAGCATATAGGCGTTAACGTAACAGAGATAGAAAGGGGAAAATTCCTGTTCAGTTTTTCAGAAATTAATTCCCTTGAAGCACCTTATGAGCCTGTAAGTAAGATGAGGGCTTCTATACTTGTTCTGGGTCCAATGGTTGCCCGTTTTCGTCAGGCAAAGGTTGCCCTTCCCGGTGGATGCTCCATAGGGACGAAGGCCTGTGGATTTTCATCTGAAAGCGTTAGAGAAGATGGGGGCAAAAGTAAAGGTTGAACATGGATACATACACGCAGTGGCTCCCGGTGGTCTGAAAGGAACTGTCGTTGAATTTCCCAAAAAAACGGTGACAGGAACAGAAAATATAATGATGGCCGCTTCTCTTGCAGAAGGAGAAACAGTACTAAAAAATGCAGCCAGAGAACCAGAGGTGGTTGACCTTGCTAACATGCTGAAAAAAATGGGAGCTGAGATAAAAGGGGAGGGAACAGATACTGTAGTTGTCAGTGGAGTTAAAAAACTGAAAGGAACTGAGCACACAATCATCCCAGACAGAATAGAAGCAGGAACTTTTGCTGTTCTTTCTGCTATGTTTGATGGAAGTATTGTTATCAGGAACTATCCCTTTCAATATCTGAAATATGTACATACAGTTTTAGATAGAATTGGTATAAATATGGTTCAGATTGGGAAGAACAGTTTTGTAGCAAAAAGGTCAGAAAAACTCAGACCTGTAAAGATAGAGACAAAAGAGTATCCATACTTTCCGACAGACCTTCAGGCTCAGTTTATGACGCTTCTTTCTGTTGTTGAGGGATTTTCTGTTATAAGAGAGAACATCTTTGAGAATAGATTTATGCACGTTCCAGAGCTGCGCCGTCTGGGAGCAGACATTCAGATTAACGGTAGAGATGCTCTGATTAAGGGGGTTAATTACCTGATGGGAGCTCCTGTTAGAGCAACAGACCTGAGAGCAAGTGCTGCAATGGTTATAGCGGGACTTATTGCAGAAGGAACAACCCGTATTTACGACATATATCATTTAGACAGGGGATACGAGAGTATAGATGAGAAACTGAAATCACTGGGAGCAAGTGTGTCAAGAGGAACTGAGTAAATTTTTCAGATGTTCAACATCGTTTTTTAATTTTTGGATGTTGTCCATCACAAAGAACTTTTTATCTAAAATATCTGCAACAGATTTTTCCATCTGGAAGATATTGTTTTTGTTTTTTATCACAAGATTTTTGACACCTGTGTATATTATGGAGAAGTTAGTATCTTCAAAGTATCCAGATTCAATTAAGCCCCGAAAATACATTGCTTCAAGTTCTTCAATAAGTGTTTTTAGCGTCTTAATTTTTTTATCAATTTTTTCAAGATTCTCCAGGTTGTGCTGGAGTAAATAGGAAAGCTGGTTGAAAAATTCCTGAGAGGATAAAAGCAAGTAATAGAAATTATCTACATCCCTTTTCCTGTTCTGGTGTTCCTTTAAAGAGAAGATAAATTTGAGCAGCATCACTATCTCTAACTTAAAAAGATTTATCATAAACATAATATCTCTGATTTCTTCTGTGTTTTCTTTGATTAGAGTTCTCATCTCTCTTATTATTTTGCTTTCTTCTTCAGAATTTTTTCTCATCTCTGCTGATATAACAGAAAATACAGACCCATTACTCCCTAGACGCATAGATTCAATTGATGAATTGAGAGCTGTTAGGCGGATTTCGTCAGCCATTTTGTATACCTCTTCTGCTTCTCTGGAAAATAGATATGTATGTTTAACTGTTCCAAGTCCCACTGGCACAAACTGGAAGAGTTTTTCTATACGGGTATACATCCTTAAAGATTCTGTTATGATTTTCCCATATCCATTTCTGTGGAATATCCCATCTATCGGGAATGTGTATGCCTTATCTTTCATCTCAGCAATCAGAACATCTTTCATAAAGTCATCATAACTTTTATAACCGAGGGAATTGAGGGCGTTAACAAGAAGACTGTAAGATGCCTCCATTCCTCCTTCCTTTTCCGCTTCTAACATTTCCTTATATAGCTGAGGAATAATACTGAAGTAGGAAGAAGTAGGTTTTATTCTTATAGATATGTATTCCCTGATTTCTCCTGAACTGTCCTTTACAGGCATTACGGTGGCAAGTACCCAGTAGTAACTGCCGTCGTTTGCCATGTTTTTGACATATGCAACAATTGACCTGCCAGACTGAATGTAGTCCCAGAGAAGTTTAAAAACAATTTTAGGCATGTCAGGGTGTCTGATGATGTTGTGGGGACTTCCTACAAGCTCTTCCATAGAATACTTACTTACCCTTTCAAATACATCGTTTCCAGAGAGGATTATCCCCTTCAGGTCTGTACAGGAAAAAAACATCTCATCTTTTTTGAACTCTGATTCTCTGTTAACAGGCTGTGGTCTAACTTTTCCCATAACTCTCCCTTGATTTTAATCAATTATTGATTGGTATCAACTTTTCGGACAGTAGAGACTGTACCTGAAGTCTTAACTCAGAAAGTCTTTCAGATGCTTCTTTATGGCAAGGGTTCTCAATTTTTTAAGAGCTCTCTGTTCGAGCTGTCTTACCCTTTCCCTTGAAATTCCTAAAATTTCTCCTACTTCTGTAAGGGTTTTTGGTTCTTCTCCGTTTAGGCCAAATCTGTACTCTATAATGGCTTTTTCCCTCTCATCCAGTACATTTAATAGTTTGTTTAGTTCTTTATGTAGAGATTCCTCAACAATGTCCCTTTCAACATCTTCTGTTCCTTTTTTAGAAAGTATGTCAAGGAGTGTAAGGTCTTCTCCTTCTTCACCTATAGGTCTATCAAGGGAGTAGGGCATTCTTACAATCTGAAGGGCATTTCTTACCTTTTTAGGTGATGCTTCCACCTCTTTTGCTATTTCTTCAATTGTCGGCTCTCTTTTTAGCTGTTCTTTAAGTTTTTCATAGGTCTCTTTGACTTTGCTGATAAAGAGAGACTCTTTTACAGGAATTCTGACAGCTCCAGTCTGCTGAAATATGGTCTGCATTATTGCCTGTCTAATCCACCATACTGCATAGGATATAAATTTTACATCTCTGTCTGGGTCAAATCTCTTCGCAGCTTCTAAAAGTCCAAGATTTCCTGCTGCTATAAGGTCTGTAAGGGGAACACCCCATCCCATAAAGTTTTTTGCAACATTAACAACAAAACGGAGGTTTCCTTCAACAAGTTTTTCAGAGCTTCTTTATCCCCCTCTTTTGCCTTTCTTGCCAGTTCTTTCTCCTCTTCTGGGGAAAGGAGGGGATGTTCAGCCATCTTCTGTATATAAAGATTAAGGGTTGTCTGTTCTTTATCTAAATCAGCCATAATTTCCCCTCTTTTTTTAATAAAAGATAAGAATAATTCTTAATAAAATCTATGATATTTCTCAATTAATAAAGTTAGACCTCTTCCTGTGGCAGTTCAACTTCTATTCCAAGCTCATCTAACTGTTCCTGTTTTACAAAATCCGGAGCCTGTGTGAGGGGACATATACCTTTCTGTGTTTTTGGAAATGCAATAACCTCTCTGATACTGTCAGAACCTGTCATAAGAGCAACGAGTCTGTCAAGTCCAAAGGCAAGTCCTCCATGTGGTGGGGCACCGTATTTTAATGCATTAACAAGAAAGCCAAACCTTTCCTCCGCTTCCTCGTCTGATATTCCTATAAGTTCAAATATCTTTTTCTGAACGTCCGGTCTGTGGATACGGATAGAGCCACCTGCTATCTCCTCTCCATTTAGAACAAGGTCATACGCCCTTGATTTAAAGGAAAGGGCAACTGTTCTGTTATTGAGGGCCTCATCTAACTTGTTTATATCTTCTTCTTTAGGTGATGTGAATGGGTGGTGCAATGCTACAAGTCTTTTTTCTTCTTCATCCCATTCTAAAAGTGGGAAATCAACAATCCAGACAAACTCCCATCTATCTTCAGGTATAATGTTCATAAGTTCTGCAACATGCTTCCTTAAAAATCCTAAAACCCTGTGGGTTATTTCTGGTTTATCTGCTATGAAAACAAGCAGGTCCCCTTTTTCTCCTCCCATTCTGCTGATAATCTGATTTATCTGTTCCTGTGTAAAGAACTTTACAATTGGAGACTGTAGAGAACCGTCTTCATTTATCTTAATCCATGCCATTCCTTTAGCACCAAATTTCTGGGCATACTCTGTCAGTCCGTCAATCTCTTTTCTGGTTAGTTTTGCTCCACTTTTTATATTGATACCTTTGACAAGTCCACCTTCCTGAGCAACTGCTTTAAACACTTTAAACTCAACGTTTTTTGATATATCTGTAATGTCCACAAGCTCCAGACAGTACCTCAGGTCTGGTTTGTCTGTCCCGTATCTGTTGATTGCTTCCTCATAGGACATCCTTCTTATGGGCAGTTTTATCTCTATTCCTAATATCTTTTTAAACAGATAATGGACAAGGCCTTCAGAAACTGCTATAACATCCTCTTCGCTGACAAAAGACATCTCAAAGTCTATCTGTGTAAACTCTGGCTGTCTATCTTTTCTCAGGTCTTCATCTCTGAAGCATTTAACAATCTGGAAATACCTCTCAATGCCCCCTACCATCAGTATCTGTTTGAAAAGCTGTGGTGACTGGGGAAGTGCATAGAACTTACCGTGTTCAAGTCTTGAGGGAACAAGAAAATCTCTTGCCCCCTCTGGTGTTGATTTTGTCAGCATTGGTGTTTCTACTTCTAAAAATCCGTGTCCTGCAAGATACTCCCTTGTTGCCTGGTATACTTCGTGTCTGAGGATGAGTTTCTTCAGCATAGAAGGTCTTCTGATATCCAGGTATCTGTATTTAAGTCTCACTTCCTCATGGACATTTATGTTGTCTTCTATTGGAAATGGAAGTATGTCGCATGTATTAAGTATCTTAAGCTCTTCAACAGCAATTTCTATATTTCCTGTTTTCAGCTTTGGATTTTCTGTTCCTGCAGGTCTTCTGTTAACTCTTCCCTTTACAGCAAGAACATATTCAGACCTAACTTTTTTTGCCTTTTCATAAGTCTCTTTTGGGCTTTTTGAAGGGTCTATAACTATCTGAACAATCCCTTCCCTGTCCCTTAGATTTATAAAGATTACTCCTCCGTGGTCTCTTACACTGTCAGCCCACCCTAAAAGTCTTACCTCATCACCTATGTTGTTTTCTGTTATCTCTCCGCAGAAGTAATCCCTTTTGAAATCTCCTAAGTTGTCTAACATCTATTTTCCTCTCAGTCTGGATTTTTTGATTAAAAATTAGAATAATTATTATATCACTACAAAAACTGTGTAAGGGTGAGATATGAGGGGATATTTTTTTATTTCTGCTGTTGTATTGTTCGCTTTTATCATAGGAAGCTGTCAGCAGGCCAACAAGGAAACAGCAGTAATCAAGAAGATTCAGGATGAACAGTTGTGGGGAAGAAAAACAGGGCAAAAAAGGCTGTTAAAATTTACGAAAGGACAGCTGATGAGTATTACAGTGAGGGGGTTTATGACAGGGCAATTGTTTTTATAACAAAGCTATTGTGAAACTGAAATACCTTAAAGCTGAAACATCCGTATGCTGCACGGATATATATGAGAAAATAGGGGACTGTTATCTAGAAAGCTTAATGAGGAAAATATTGCTGAAGAGTTCTATAGGAAAGCTATTGATATATATCAGAAATTTTATGGTGAAAATGACAGAAGGGTGAAAAGGGTGAAAGAAAAGATAAAAAATATCAGCCTATCTTTTCGTTCAGATTCTGAACTGTATAACAGAATCCTGCATGTGACCATGTGAGTGGAGTGACAGAGAGAGGATTTCCTGTTTCTGGGTCGTACTGTTCAGCCAGAAGTCCTGCCTGAGACTGCCTTCTGACGACCCATTTAATCAGTTTTATTCCTTCTTCAATCTGGTTCGTTGCAATATACCAGTCTGCCAACCACATTGTTGTTATAATCCAGGGATTCCCCGGATAATCCTTGTCTATCCTGTGATACTGGTCTCCTTCAAAACGGGCAACACCTTTTATCCCAAAATTTACCCACAGTTTTTCCTTTATGGCATTAACTGTGTTTATAACCCTGTGGTCATTTGGAGGAAGCATTCCTGTAAAATAAACTGCAGGAGGCTTGCATCTACAGTCAGGTCTTTTTTCCATTTTCCAGAACTGTCCTTAATCAGCATTTTAACAAATCTCTCAGCTTTCCTATCGTACAGTTTTTTTAGTATGGCAGACCTTACTTCTCTTGCAGCCTTTTCGTATTTTTTAGATTCTTCTATATTTCCTGTTAGTTGTGCCATTTTTGATGCAGATAAGAGCCCTGCAAATACTGTTGCACAGGTGTAGGTAAGGATACCTCTTCTTTCTTCCCATGGGTCGTAGCTTTCTAAAGGAAGTCCTTCTTTATCTCTGTAAGAGAGCATAAATTCAGCAGCTGGTCTGACAAGTACTGCGTACATCCTGTCTATGAACTCTATATCTTTTGTTTCTCTGTAGTGGTTATATAATGCCCATACTACAAGAGCTGTCTCGTCTTCCTGAATAGGTAGCTGGGGATTACCCTCTTCATCAATCCACGGATGCCATGAAGAACCAAATGAACCGTCTGGGAGGTATTTCTGTAAAAAGTAACCTTTTTTTCGTTATTGTATGGGCTGCAAACTCGAAAAATTTTTTTGTTGTGTTTCCATAACCTGCCCTGTCCAGGGCCATAACAATAAATGCATTGTCCCGGGGCCATGAATAGCTGTAGTGGTCTTTGTTAAATCTGTGAAATATACTTGAGTCTGCAGATGCAATGATGGCTCCGTGGTTATCCATATGGGCTTTTATTATATGGAGGCTTCTGTCGTAAAGTTCTTTTATCTTTCCATTTATGGAGCTTTTTAATCTCCTCTGTTCTTTTAGCCATCCCCTGTGAAATATCTCTGTTTCTTCAATAAAGTGTTCAATGCCTTCTGTGAGCATGCGGGACTGTTTTTCTTCTAAGTCGTCAAAGCTGTGTCCAGCAATGATGTAGTAGTAGAAAAATCTCTCCTCATAGGGCTGGAGTTCTGTGTAATATGCAACAGCGCTGTCAATATCCCCTGCTATAGAGTTTCTTTCAGGCTTTCAGACTCTATCTGCCTCAGTGCAGAATCCTTTTTTATGCTTATCGTGAAGTCTGAAATCTGTGGGAATATGGATATGAGGAGATATGTGCTTTCCCTGTAGTGAACAATTCCTTTAAGGTCTGGATGATACAGGGCAGTATTGCCGGTTGTCGTTTCGTAAAGGCAGAAGTCGTGATAGAAGAACAGTTTTACATTCTTTTTTCTGTCTGAGATATTTTTTACCTTTATCTTTCTTATGTAGATAGGTAGATATTTGTGGATAAGGTCATTTATTCTCAGTTTTATGCCGAGTCTCCTGTTTTCTGCTGTGATGTCTGTTATCAGTGTCTTTTCTTATACGCGCAATTCTCCTCTCCCAGCTGTCCATATATTCTATCTTTCCATCAACAGATATTATGAGGTGATTTTTGTTTCCTCCTAAATGATTAAACTGACCGACATGGGGAAAGTACAGGTCCCTCATGGAAAGATCATTTATCAGAAGAGTCTCTATAAACAGTATTCCGTTTGATACAAGAGCTTCTCTATACATATCAGCCGCCGCTTACAGGTGGGATAATGGCTATGATGTCTCCTTCTTTCAGTTTTGTTTCGGCATTTACGTACTCTTCGTTTACTGCAATCATAACTCTATCTATTACTTCTGATATACCCGGATACAGCTGTTTCAGAATGCCTGTAAGATAAGATACAGTTGCATCATCAGGTATTTCTAATAATTCTTCTCTTTTTTTTACCCTGTCTCTTATGGAAGAAAAGTATAAAACCTTAACTTTCAAACTTTATCTCCCATTCTGTTATGAGATCGTGAACCTCTTAAAAAATGGGCTCTCAGTTTCAGCTTTACTACCTCATCAAATGAGTAAAATCCTTCTCCACCAACCAGCGTTGGTGTGTCAGTTCCTCCTACAATGAAAGGTATATGTATCAGTCTCACTTCATCTACAAGGCCCAGTCTGAGGAGGTTCCAGTTCAGTGTTGCACCTCCTTCAACCATAAGTGTTTTTATACCTTTACTGTAAAGAATGTCCATCATCTCAACAAGGTCAACATTTTCCTTTCCACACTTGATGACTTCGACTTTTTCTTCCAGTGCTTTTATTTTTTCTTCTGGAGCAGTTTCTGATGTGATTATTATAGTTGGAGCGTGTTTTTCTAATATGTTAGCACTCGAGGGGAATGTCAGCCTTTGATGTTGGAACTATCCTTGTAGGATTTCTCCCCTCTACGTATCTTACTGTCAGAAATGGGTTGTCTGTTCTTACTGTTTCTGCACCAACCATTATACCGTCAACTTTTGCCCTGAGCTGATGAAGATACCTGTTTGCTTCCTCATCCATAAACTGCATTATTTCCTTTGAGGAACGTCCCTTTCTCAGTGTTAACTTTCCGTCAACTGTAACCTCAGAAACAATAATCGTGTAAGGTCTGTGCATCTCTTGCCCCTTTTAGTCGTAATCTTTGTTGTATTTGATGTAAAGATATATAATCCTCTGTGCAAGGGATAATGTCATCAGTGCTGTTATTATAATAAATCCTGTCTGCAGCCCTCCAAGTAGGTGGAAATGTTCTAAAACAGCAAAGATAATTATTGATATGAATGTTTCAGGTCTTCCAAAAAAGCCTATTCCTTCTAAAGGGTCATCTATTTTTCCTTTTTTTCTGTTTTCAAAGCCAATCTCTGCATAAGCAACAGGTTTTATAAATGTGTGGAGCATATTTACTACAACTGCTAATGCTGTAAGCATTGGGGTTGAGTAAGTCATTCCTATAAAAAACAGAACAAAGCCGTCAACAAACTTGTCTGCGAGCCAGTCAAATACAGCACCAAACTTTGATGATTTATCTGTTTCCCTTGCTACAATACCGTCCATAAGGTCAAAGAAGCCGCTGAGAAAGAGGAAAAAAGCGGCTGTCAATGGTTTACCTTTATAAAAAGAGAATGCTGCAAGCAGACCCATGCATACAGATATAACTGTAATACCATTGGGAGTTATATGTGCCTTTACAAAAATGAGCCCGAAGGGCTCATAAAGCTTTTTTAAAGATTTTCTCTTTGATGTCAGATTCATCTATCTTCCTTTACAGTCCTTTTTGTTTCAAGCCATGGCATCATTTTTCTCAGCTCTTTCCCTGCTTCTTCTACAGGATGTTTTTCGTCTTTCTGTACCATTGCATTAAAGTGGGGTCTGTTTGCTACATTTTCAAGTATCCATTCTTTGGCAAACTCTCCCCTCTGTATCTCCTCTAATATCTTCCTGTGTATAGGTTTTACAGCCTGATATATTCTGTCTCCTCTTGTAACGTCTCCGTATCTTGCAGTGTCTGATATAGAGTATCTCATCCCTGATATTCCGTATTGGTATATAAGGTCAACTATCAGTTTGAGCTCATGGAGGCACTCAAAATAGGCAACTTCAGGCTGATAACCAGCCTCAACTAATGTTTCAAAACCTGCCTTTATCAGTGCTGTTGCTCCACCACACAGAACAGCCTGCTCTCCAAAGAGGTCTGTCTCAGTTTCCTCTGCGAATGTTGTTTCTATAAGTCCTGCCCTTGTACATCCTATTCCTTTTGCATAAGCAAGGGCTACATCTTTTGCATTTCCTGTAAAGTCCTGATGAACTGCAACAAGTCCCGGAACTCCTTTACCTTCTTCATACTGCCATCTTACAAGATGACCTGGACCTTTTGGTGCCACTAAAAATACATCCACATATTGTGGTGGCATAATCTGGTCAAAATGTACATTAAATGCATGAGCGAAAGCAAGAGCATTTCCTTCATCTAAATTTGGAAGTATAGCTGTTTGATAAACTTCAGGTTGGATTGTATCAGGAATTAACATCATTACAACATCAGCTTTTTTGCTGCATCATCCAGTGATTAATACCTCAAAACCTTCAGCTTTTGCCTTTTCTGCTGAGCGACTTCCAGCATATAAACCTATAACAACATTTATACCACTATCTCTAAGGTTCAATGCGTGAGCATGTCCCTGTGAACCATATCCTATAATAGCTACAGTTTTGTCTTTTAAAAGTTCTAAAGATGCATCTTCATCGTAATAAATTTTTGCCATTCTTTCCTCCACTTTTTATTTAATTAAATAAACTTTATCTATTTTATAACCATTCAAAAACTTTTTGCAGTAAAAAGCACTACTATTTTCGGGAATTACTACAATATCACTTGCAGCTGCAGCTCCTCGCAATTGTAATAAAATTACCTTTTTGATTTTTATAATAATATACTCCCTTAAATCCAGTTAATATATCCCCTTTAGTAGACCCAATTGTAGCTATTTTCTCAGGAGTACTCTCTTGGGTTAATAATTTTTAAATTAATACTTTTTCCTTACCTCTTCTTTTAATTTTGAAAAATCTGAATTTTTCAAATTCATAGCTAAATTGTCTATTATATTTTCTAGCTGTGGAGATGTAAAGCACAAACTTTCTAAAAATATTTATCTTTTTCATGTATAAGAAACATATATTGTAATTTAAGGATAATACATTTTACTTTATGTCTCAAATTTATATTCCCTTTATCTTTATATACATTTAAATTTTCTAAAAAAAAAGCTTTAAAAATATCTTTATATATATCGGTAAATTTGAAATTTTTAAACTATTTAAATATAAATCCCTTCGCTAAAGAGTTTAAATTAATAAATATTACAAGTACAATTATTAAATTAAATCTCCATATACTCTCTTTGAGATTCTCTAACAACAGCTAAAACTCCTGTTCTTGATACATCTTTTAATCCCAAATGGTCTTACTAAATTAATAAATGCATCTATTTTTTCATAATTCCCTGTTATCTCTACTAGTGTATGTTTCTGGGGATACATCATACATACTTGCTCCCTGAATATACCAACAAGTCTCATTATCTCATCTCTTGCTTTGTCTTCCCCTGCATGAACCTTAATGAGAACAAGCTCTCTCTCTATATGGGGAACATCTGTTATATCTCTGACTCTTAAGGTTTCAATCAGTTTTCTCAGCTGTTTTATTATCTGTTCAACAACCCTTTCATTTCCTTCAACAACAATTGTTATTCTTGCCACATTAGGTTCATGGGTTTTCCCAACTGTCAAACTTTCTATGTTGTATCCTCTTCCTGCAAACAGAGATGTTATGCGGGTAAGTACACCTGCGTTAAGTGCTGTACCCGGACTATAATTACGTGCCTTCTGTTTCAGTTGTTTGGCAGGCACTTGTCTAACCTTTATTGCCTTAATTTCTTCAGCCATCCTGTTCTCCTTTAACCTACGAGATACATCGTTTCTGCTTCACCTTTTTGCTCCTGGGCTGACAGTATCATTTCTCTGTAAGCTTTTTCCTGCCGGAACCATCGGAAGAACATTTTCTTCTCTGTCAACAACAAAATCCATTATAACAGGCCTGTCATTTATCTCCATAGCTTTCTGTAAAACTTCTCTTACCTCTTCAGGTTTTGTGGCTCTGAAACCTGCAGCTCCCATTGCTTCAGCTAACTTTACAAAGTCTGGATGGACAGCAAGGCATACAGAAGAGTATCTACTATCATAAAACAGCTGCTTGCCACTGTCTTACCATTCCCAAGAACTCATTATTTATTATTAGCTGTACTTTAACAGGAACTCTGTATTGAACAGCTGTGGCTCACATCCTGCATATTCACGACAAAGGAGCCGTCTCCCTCTATGGCAAACACTGTTTTGTCAGGTCTTGCTAATTTTGCACCTACAGCAGCAGGAAATCCATATCCCATTGTTCCCAGTCCCCCTGAGTTAAGGAACTGCCTTGGATGCTTCGTATTTATAAGAACATAGCTGCCCACATCTGATGCTGTCCAACTCCAGCTGATACGATTGCCTCTCCTTCTGTTATTTTATAAATCTCTTCTATTACGTACTGGGGTTTTATTATTTTGTCTGATTGTTGATAGGAGAGGGGATGCTTTTCTCTCCATTTCTCTATCTGTTTTAGCCGATGCTCTCTCTGGCTTCTACTCCACTCTACTAGGTTTTTTCTCTCAAGTTCTTTTCAGCAGTTTCTTGCAGATACGTTTTCTTAACATCTCCAACAATAGGAACATCAACATGAATATTTTTACTTATTGAAGCCGGGTCAATATCTATATGTATAATTTTTGCTTCCGGGGCAAATTCGTCAATCTTTCCTGTTACTCTATCGTCAAATCTTGCTCCAACTGCTATCAGAAGGTCTGCATTGTAGACAGCCATGTTTGCATAGTATGTTCCGTGCATACCAAGCATGAGGAGGGAAAGGGGATGAGTTTCATCAAAAGCTCCTTTCCCATATTCGTTGTTGTAACAGGAATTCTTGTTAGCTCTGCAAGTTCCCTCAGCTCCCTGATGCGTTTCCTATGATAACACCACCGCCAACATATAAGACTGGTCTTTTTGCTTTTCTTATCAGCTCTGCTGCTTTTTTAATCTGAACAGGATTTCCTTCGTAATGGGGCTTATACCCGGGCAGGGCTTCTTCAACATCTTTTTCTGTTGGCATTTTATAATCATATTCCTGCTGAGTTATATCCTTTGGTATATCAACTAAAACAGGCCCCGGCCTTCCTGTTCTTGCAAGATAAAAGGCCTCTCTCAGTATAAGAGCAAGGTCTTTAATATCTGTTACTAAAAAGTTATGTTTTGTTATAGGCCTTGTTATTCCAACAACATCAGCTTCCTGAAAAGCATCTGTCCCGATGTAGTGGGTGGGAACCTGCCCTGTTATAGCAACCATAGGAACAGAGTCCATGTGGGCTGTTGCCAGCCCTGTTACAAGATTGGTAGCTCCCGGCCCCGAGGTTGCAAGAACAACCCCAACTTTTCCTGAGGCCCTTGCATATCCATCAGCCATGTGGGCTGCTGCCTGTTCATGTCTTGCAAGTATATTCCTGAGCGGAGCGTCAAATAGGGCATCGTATACCTCCATGATTGCTCCGCCAGGAAGACCAAAAACTGTGTCAACTCCTTCTTCAAGGAGAACATCTATGACAATATCTGCACCTCTTTTTTTAGGCATTGTTTCACCCTCATAAAATAAAAAGTATGGAGATTGTATATTATTATAAGCTTTTGTGTCCAGTTTGTATAATTATTGTCATAATTAAATATCTGCCGCAGGTTTTTAATAATCTATATAATGTTAACAATCCTTTATATTTTTTTCATAAAAATTAAAAATTCTCGCACTAAAATTTAAGTCAGGCAGAAAATTAAAGGGGACTAAAATGCCTATTTTGAAGAAGAAGCCTCAACTGGTAAATCCTTTGCAGAAAACATACATATATAGATTTTTTAATTTTCGCCCTAAAATTATGATTCATTATGAAACACCCTGTTACATATTAAGAACGGCAGAATCATTAAAAGATATGGAAAAAAGTTTATTATTAAGGTATAGAGTTTTTTATAAGGAAAAGTTAAGAAGAGTAAAGCTTTTCGGTTTTGATGCAGACAGATACGATAGACATGCAGACCACCTTATAATAATAGATAAAAACTCAAATCAGGTTGTTGGAACTTATAGGGTTTTGTCGTCTGCTTACACCAAAAAGTTCTATTCTGAAACTGAGTTTGATATTACACAGCTAAAAAACAAAAATAACACACTTTTAGAGCTTGGAAGAGCTGCCATAGATAAAAAGCACAGAAATGGAGTTGTTTTATCTCTCTTGTGGCAGGGAATATCAATGTATGCCAGAAAAGTAAATGCAGGTTATGTTTTTGGTCTTTCCAGCGTTTTTGGTGAGGATATAGAAAAGGCAGTAAAAATTTACAACTATCTAAATAGTAAAGGATTGATAGACCACAGCTTTCATATAAGACCATTAGAAAAGTTTAAAGTAAAAAACTTTGAAAGATTTATACATCTATATAAATTTGATGAAACTACAAAAAAAGATATATCTCCTTTACTGTTTTCATATCTTAAAGCTGGAGCGGTTGTTTGCGGTTATCCTGCTTATGATGCAAAGTTTAGATGTTTTGACTTCTTTACATTACTTGAGGTTGATAAATTAAACAAAAGATTTGAAAGAAAGTTTAAAAGATGAGCCGTGTTTACAGAATCTCTTTAATTTTGATATTTTTGCTACTATTTATTTCCATCTCTCTACCTATATACGTTATATCCGGAGGTAGGAAAAGAAAATTTCTTATTAAAAATGCGTCATTTTTTTCAAAAATTACTCTTATTATTTTAGGTGTAAAACCACAATTTAAGGGCAGTTTTAATAAATCTAAAAACTATCTTATAGTAGCAAATCACCTTTCTTATTTAGATATACTTATCCTTTTATCAATGTTTCCAGCTGTTTTTGTTTCCACAAAAGAAGTTGAAGAAACTTTTTCCTTGGTTTTATATCAAAGTTAGGCGGAGCAGTTTTTATAGAAAGAAGAGACTTTTCTAACCTAAAAGATGAAATCCATATGATAACGCAGCTACTGAAAGATGGGTTTAATGTTGTTTTGTTCCCGGAAGGTACTACTTCTGACGGTAGCTGTGTGCTTGAGTTTAAAGCACCATTTTTAATATCTGCTAAATTAGCAAACAAAGAAATTTTGCCTTTGTGTATATCCTACAACTCAATAAATGGGGAAACTGTTTCTATAAAAAACAGAGATTTAGTATTTTATTACGGTGATATGCAATTTTTTCCTCATTTATGGAAGTTGTTATGCTTAAGAAGTATCTCTGTTGATGTTATTATACTGGAACCTATAAACACTGAAAGATTAAGCAGAAAAGATATTTCAGTTAAACTGAAGGAGATGATTGAAGAACATTATTATCCAGTGAAATCTCCCGGTATACAGAAACAAGATTTTTGAATGTCTTCTCCCATAAAAAACTTTTTCTGATTTCTTCAGACAGTCTGTGTCTTTTGCTTTTTTGTAAATAGTAATTAGATGCAATTTCCACATTCTTAACAAAATCATCATAACTTTCTGCTAAAAGCTCTTTATTATAGACTACTTCAGGAATAGAGCTGCTTTTGTAAGCAACTACCGGCAGTCCACAGGCCTGGGCTTCCACAAGTGAAAGACCAAATGTTTCAATCTTTGAGGTCGTTATAAAAATATCACAGGCAGAGAGCACTTCTGCATACTCTTTTTTATCTTTTATATAACCTAAATATGTAAAGTTTCCCTTCAGCTTTTTAAAAAATTTGTTTTCTAAATGTCCGGAGCCGATAACAACTAAATGGTATTTTTCTGGCTTGAAAAATGACAGGATGTTGTATATTTTTGCAAGGTCTAATATGTTTTTGTCAACTGATATCCTGCCTGCATAAACTAAAATAATTCTGTTTGTTGGAATGTTGTATTTCTTTCTTAAATAACTGTCTTCTGGTTTATAAAAAAGTACTGGAATCTATACCTAAATATATTGTGGCTGTGTTATTTATTCCTATATCATTCAGATAATTTTCAACATATTTAGAAGGAGATACTACCAAATCAAAACTACCGTACTCTCTTTTTATCCATTTTTTTGCAGGTGGACTAAAAATCTTATCAAAACTTTTAAAAATAGATGAAATACTACCTTCTATGTTAGAATGGAAAAAACCAATTGTTTTATAACCAAATTTTTCTTTATTTTTGTTTATCCATGAAGGAATAAGGTAAGGAGAGCCTACTTCAACAATATCGGGTTTTTCTGTGTTCAGCACTTCAATAACTTTCTTTTTATTCAGTATAAATCTGTAAGGTTTAAAAAAAGGAATTTCAGGGGATTTTATAAAATAGTATTTGCTGTTTAGCTTTTTTTGTGTTTTATCTTCTTCAGAAGGCAGTATTAAAAGATGGTTTATATTTTTGTCTGATAAATATCTGACCTTTTCTTCTAAATATCTCTTCACTCCTCCACTCTTTTTGTTGTAAAAATGGGTAATGTCTAACACTTTCATCAGGCTATAACCATCTTCTTTTTTTAATCGCGCCTAAAGAAAACTCATTTATCATATTTTTTAGCAGTTTTTCATAATCTAAACTTCTTATCAGTTTTACTGCAGAGTTCTGTATGCTTTCATACAGCTCTCTGTTGTCTAAAAATCTGTTTATAAGGTTTGTATATTCGTTAACGTCATTATTTTTTACAACAAATCCGTTGACACCACTAATTACATTTTCTTTTGCAGCACCTTTGTCAGAAACTAAAACCGGCAAGCCGCTTGCAAGGGCTTCTAAAACCACATTTCCAAATGTTTCTGTTGTGCTGGGGAATAAAAACAGGAAAGATGAAGCATAGGCTTTAGAAAGCTCTTCCCCTTCTAAATAACCAGTAAATACAACATTTTTTGCTCTGTGTTGTATCTCTTTTTTGTAAGGACCATCGCCAACAATTACAAACTTTACATCTTTATTGTTTTCAAACCTTTCTGCAACCTCAATAAAAACATCTAAATCTTTTTCTTTAGCTACCCTTCCTGTATATAAAATTACCTTTTCACCTTTATAATCTGGGATGTATTTAAACCAGAACAAGTTCGTCTCTAAATGATGGGTTGAACCTGTTTAAATCAACTCCTCTTTTAAAAGCTGTATTTTATCTGAAGATACTCCATTTTTTTCAAGTTCTTTTTTGTAGTAGGAAGAAGGGCATAAAACTTTATCAGCACTGTTATATAAAAATGATAGTGCTTTCCATGTGTATCTGTGAAAGAGATGGTCATTGGTATATCTCTTTACATACGATGGAAAATCTGTATGATGTGTAATAACAAAAGGAATGCCTAAAATTTTAGATATTAAAAATCCGTAAATTCCTATTACTCCCGGTGTTGCACTGTATATAACATCAAAATTTTCTTTTTCAACGTAATCTAATACTTCTAAAAAGTCTGGAAATTTTATCTTTATTTCTTCGTACTCTGGCAGATTAAAAGCAAAAATAGGAGTGAAATTCTTTATAAATTCATCATCTATATTTCTTTCATAACTGGTTATAAACTTAAGATTTAGATTTTCTTTTTTTGCTATTTCAAGTATTTTCTGGGAAGTTTTTGCAACACCATTAATCTCAAATAGTGTATCTGTGAAATATGCAACCTTTCCTTCGTTGTGTACCTCTCCTGTAAGTGTATTATACAGTTCTTTTGATTTATTTTTTTCTATAGCTCTCTGCCCAGTAAGTTAAAATGTAAGTAGATATTGGGATAAAGGATAGTATGCCCATTCCTAAATTTTGTGAAAAGTTTTGTAAATTAAAACCTTTCATATTTTTTATGTTGTTAACTATGTAAGGGAAAAGATTATCTAAAAATGCATAAATTTTCTCATGTTTGTCATGCTTTACCTCTTCATAGTTTTTTCCAATAACAGTTTTAACACAGCTCTTGAGCAGGATTTGTTCCTATTAATGTGTCTAATATAGAAGAAGATTTAGACTTATCGTAAAACAGTGCTCCTGCTATATGATTTAAATTCCCAAGATTATACTGTCTTTTCGCCCCCTCATAAGCTATTTTCATTACCATATGGGTAAGTCTTTTTGGAGAACCATACTGGCCTTCTGGGATAGTTCTTCCTTCTGCAAGAGCTTTTTTTAAATCTTCAACACTCTCTCCATCTTCTACAAGTGTGTATCCAAGTCCTGAGTCAAGTCCTCCATGGTCGTCTGAACCACCTGTAAAAGATATAAAATCTTTTTTTCTTTTGTAAAATCCATACTTATCAGCAAGTTTAAGGAGGTCTTTTTTCGTATATCTCTGGGCTATCTTTTTAGTAAGTTTTGAAGAAAGGTGAGACCTTGTTCCGTTTAAAATTTCCCAGTTGTCAAATAAAAGCAGGAATTTTTCTATATGTTCAGGTCTTAATTTTCCATCCATGTCGTAAAATGGGTGGGCAAGTATATGGGTGATATTGTTTAGCTGTAAATAATCAACAAGTTCGTATATGTTGCGTCTGACTTTCTGGATGTCTTCGTGTATTTTCTCATTTATGTCTAACGCTATCACATGAGCTTTGCAGTTATCTTCTGGAAAATAGGTTGTGATTTCCTCACTTATAAAAGTATCAGGCAGGTGTGCTATCTCTAAACACCCTTCTATAGTATCATGGTCGGTGATGGTAAACAGGGTCATACCTCTTTCTTTTAAAGTATTGTAAAGGTCTATTGGCTGTGTATAACTTTCATTAATACCAATAAGCTCTGAAAAAAAGCCAGCTGGCTTGTTTGATGCTATTGAGTGAAGATGTAAATCCACCTTTATCATCTTAACAACCTCCTGTAATTTCTGATAAAAAAGCCTCTCTCCCCCAGTTTCTTAACTGTTTTATAGATGAGTGAATTAGTTCTAACTTTTTCTTGTTTTTAATGTCACAGGGATGTATGGCTAACCTTATATTTTTTAAAGTTTTTTTGTATATATGAAGCTGAAAATTAAATGTTTTTATAGATATCTGCTGGATATACTTTCTACAACCAAAGGATATTACCGGAGAAAATACATACTTATCATTTTCAGGTCATATATGCCGTATCTGGTTGTTGTAAATTCAAAACCACATTTTTTTAAAATTTTTATATGCTTTTTTCTTATCAGCCATGCAGGGGCTATGTACCCTTTTGGTTTTAAGTCTATGGAGTTTGAGAACCTTTATTCCCTCTTTTACTCTATGTTCAAATTCTTCAAGGCTGATACTTAAAACCTCTCCTTCCCTTGATGTAAAGAGTCTGTTTAAAAAGTTCAGCTCTTTTTCTTCTATATGATAATAGCCGTGAAGAATTATCTCTTTTCCTTTTGAAATATTCTTTAAAAAATCTTTTATCTCTCTAATGTCCTCCCTTTTGTGATATTTGGGAATAAGTAAAAGAGATATTTTTTCTAAGTTGTTGTGTTTTAGAAGACTATTTATTTCCTGAACTGCTTGTAAGTTGCTTCTGGTAATGTCGTGAATGGATATATTAAAATTTTTCATGCATTATAAGATACATATGAATTATTTAGCTTTTATGAAAATTTGATTAACCGTTTTTAACAGAAAAATAGATACAGGAGGTGGGATAATGAAAAGATTTGTTGCGTCAGTGTTAATTGTTTTACTGTGGGAAACATCCTACGGTGAAGAAAAGGTTAGATTAAGTAGCATTAAAGATAAAGAAACAGTCAGATGTCTCTCACAATACATAAAGAACAACAAAACCCATATAATAATGATAATA
>JAUZSJ010000017.1 GCA_030949555.1 Persephonella sp.
GCGTTTCCTGTTTTATCAGTTCCTTAAAAAGGTAATATACTTTTCTGTATCTAATTCTTCCCAGGTTTTTCCTATAAAACTGAGGATTTCTGACAGCTGCCTGGAGAATAGCTCAACCTCATCTTCTTTTAAGTTTCAATTTTGAAAGCTGGGCAACCTTCAGAACTGTTTCTCTATCTATCATTTTTTCCCCAGATATATTTTTCGTCATCCAAAACTATTTTAACATTTATGATTTTTGAGGAAAGAAAGGGCAGGAGGTGCCCTTAGTTGGAATTTTATATTTTTGGGAAGTTGTCTGGGAAAGTTCCCTGATAAGGAAACAAAGTGCAAATATGAGTCCTTTCTGTATCTCTGGGTCTCTTATAGCTTTTAAAAGTCCTCCCTATTCCCGGCTTTTCAGGCTGCTCTTCAATCTCTTTTTGATGCTTTTTCTATGCTGGTTAGAGATCTGCAGTTCCTATCTCTTCAACCCTGAGATTTTGCAAGGTTTACCGTTATGTCTGTTATCAGGGGACCATCCTCTCAACCATTGGAGTCTGAAAATGCATTTCTCATTACTGCAAGAGCGTTGACTGTATCCATAAGAGCTTCCATGTTGTTTTCCGGCTGAAAGAGGGTTTTCCAGGTGTGGCAGTAATATCTCTTTTTGTAGTTTGACCTGTTAACCTCATCAACAAGTTCTCAAGTTCTGAGACTGTTGAGGGTTGGCCCGCTCTACCATTGAGTCTGTAAATGCATTGAGCATCGTTGATAGGGCAGTTGTAGTCTCAATCAGATTTTCCACAGACTTGTTCAGAGCCTCAGCATTTTTTGTCAGTTTGTCTATTGCTTCCATCATCTGAGGGTCGCTCAGCTTATCTCCAAGTTCAATAAGCTTTTCCACATTCTGGGTCAGTCTCTCTACCATCTGGTCAGTAAGAGCATTGGTCATTGTTTCAAGAACAACATTTATCTCTTTTCCATTTCCATTCTCAGACATTTTTAGCCCTCCTTTATAAGATTCCACGTGCAGTAAGCCAGTAAATCCTGTTGTAGCCCAGCTTCAGCCAGTGAATCATCTTTGATGGGGGAACTGGGTCTGGAGGTGTTGTGTAGTTAAACCATACATATGTTGCAGAGCTGAAACCTGTTTCTATGAAACACATAACCTTACCGTCGTAGTCTCTGGCAGGATGTCCTTCTTTTATTTCTGCGATAATATTTTCGGCAACCACATCTGCTTCAAAATGGGCTGTTGAACCTGCTTTTGATATAGGAAGATTTGTTGTGTCTCCGCATACATAAACATTTTCATGACCTTCTGCTTTCAGCAGATGTCTGTCTGTTGGAACCCAGCCGTCCTGAATACCTGAGTTTATCAGTGCATCTGTTCCTTTGTGGGGAGGTATTGCAATGAGCAGGTCAAACTCCTTTTCAAAACCTTCCATACTGTGGATAACTCCGCTTCCATTTTTGCCTTCTATTTTTTCCATATTAAACAGAGTTTCATACTTTATGTCCCTTTTTTCAAACTCAGGAACTGCCCAGTTTGCAACTGGTTCAAGAGCATGAACCCTTCCTATAGGATATGTGTAGTGAAGTTCAACTTTGTCTCTTATTCCTTTTGCCCTGAAATATTCATCAAGCATAAATGTTATCTCAAGTGGAGCAACAGGACATTTATGGGGAGCTGCATTAGATACAACAACTCTTCCGCCTTCAAATTTTCTCAGCTTTTCTCTCAGTTTTTTTGCTCCTTCAAGGGTATAGAATATATCTCCGTGTTCATCCAGTCCCTCTATCAGGTCAGTTCTTGGATTTGAACCAGTAGCAATAACGAGGTAGTCATACTCAACATTTTTCCCTGACTTCGTTCTCACAAGATTTGCATTAAATCAAACTCTTCAATCTCATCGTGTATAAAAATAACTGATGGGTTAAGCAGGTCTCTCATATCTTTAAACATCTCATCTTCTCTGAATCTGTCAAAAACAACGTACAGCAGTGCAGGCTGGTACATGTGTTTCTCTTCTTTGTCAATAACCTTTATAATCACTTCCCCATTCTGGATTTCCCTGTGAAGACCTCTTGCTAAAAGGTTTGCAATGATTGACCCTGCTGTGCCACCACCTGCAATAACAACATGTGTTGCCATCTTAAAAACCTCCTTGTTTATTTAGTTTTTTTTACTTTTACAACCCAGTAACCATCTTTTCCTCTGTCCCTAAATACTCATGCCCTACTTTTTGATCCATGCTGGTATATCTTTTGCTGAACCTTTGTCTGTTGAAAGGACGTGGAGCTCTGTTCCTACAGGGACAGATTTTATTTTTGATATAAGTTCCATCAAAGGCCCCGGGCAGAAAGACCCTCTTGCGTCAACTACAACTACATTCTCTGACATTTTTTATACCTCCATTTTTATTTAGATAACCATTATCTCTCCACCTTCAGCTATTCCAAGGAACTCTGTTATTCCCACCATGTCATCAAAAAGACCCTCTTCTAAATCTTCTAACTCCCACCCAAGAACATCCATAGCGAGACCACAGGCATAAAGTTTTACGTCACCAAGTTCTTTTGCCTGTCTGAAAACATCAATAAAGAATGGTGCATTCTTTTCCATGATTGCATTTCCAACAATGCTTTCAGACTGGGCTCTCTCTTCTTTTGACAGACCTTTCTTAAATGGGGGTATTGCTCCCATTGTTACAAAAATTCTCACTTCAGGAGCCAAATGTTGCCACAACAGAAGAGAGCATTGCTGCCATCTGGAGCTTTTCAAGTGTCCCTGTTCCAAGAACAATGACCAGTTTTTGATCCATAGCTACCCTCCTAAAAGTATTTTTTATTAATTTAGTAAGTAAGTATATTTTTATATTTTTAATGTTGGATATAAAATTTCAGGTTGTCAAACACTAACCTAATAAAAAATAGTAAAAATTATTAATAACTATGTCTGTGTTTGCGTGGGGAAGGTTAACAACAGAAAAATTTATGATAAAAATCATTCCTGATAGAGGATAAATAGATTAGATTATAACTACCTCAAGTTAGCATCCCCCTCCCTCCCCCTCCATTTCCTGCGGGTCTCAATGACCCGCCTTTTTATTTTCTTCTTTTTTTAAAGTAACCGCTCAGCCATTTTAATGCTTTTTCTGGTTTGTCTATAAGGTCTTCTCTACCGTTTTTTATAAGAACTGCTTTCTGCTTTTCTGATAGTGTATAAGATTTCATTGCTTCTTTCTTTGCTCTGTTTATCCATTTCTTTATTTTTTCCTTGTCCTGCAGGACATCATCTGGAAGCTCTATTCCTGTTTTTTCTGAGAGGGATTTTGCATATGCTATCTGCTTTTCTGTTGGTTTTGTTTCTCTGTGCTGATCTATAAATTTTTTCAGCTCCTGTGGGTTGTCCAATATGTTGGATATGTCTTTCCCGTGTTTCTCTGCAAGGTCTAATGCATATTGAAGCATCTTTTTTGAGACAACAGCTTTGCCTGAAGACTGGGTTTTTCGTATATCTGACTGGACAAACTCTCTTCCAGTCTTTTCTCTCTGCTCTACGCTGTCTAAAAGTCTTCCATCTTTTTGGTGAAGTCATAATCTACTACCCAGCTGTATTTTTTGTCTAAATAATCTATTAGCTCGTATGCTGCCTGAGTTGGTTTTAATGCATTTCCTTCCTTTATTACATACCCTCTGTCTTTTATTGTTTTCATTATGGTTGCGTATGTGGAAGGTCTGCCTATACCAAGTTCTTCAAGTTTTCTAACCAGTGACCCTTCTGTGTATCGTTGTGGTGGTTTTGTCCATTTTTCTTCCAATTTCTGGTCTATCTTTTTCAGTTTTTCCTCTTTTTGCAGAGGGGGAATTTTCTGTGTTTCTTCCCTGTCTTCTATATTGTAAAGTCTTTTATATCCGTCAAATATTATTACAGAGCCTGTTGTTTTGAATCGGTATCCTTTTATATCAAAAATTGCTGTTGTTCTTTCGTAAACTGCTTCTTTCATCTGTGATGCTATTGTTCTCTTATAAATAAGTCTCAGAAGTCTGAAGTGGTCTTCTGTCAGGCCTTTTTCCTGAATGAGCTGTTTCTGTTTTTCTAGAGGAACAAAGTTTGTTATTCTGATGGCTTCGTGGGCGTCTGCCTGTGTGTTTTTTGAGCGGTATATTTTAGCTCTTTGAGGCAGGTATTCCTGTCCAAAATGCTCTTTTATAAATGCTCTTATACTTTTGACTGCTTCATCTGATATTCTGACGCTGTCTGTTCTGTGATAGGTTATAAGGCCATTTTCAAATAAATCCTGCGCAAGGAGCATAGTTTTTTCTGGGGAAAATTTCAACTGGGCGTTTGCTGTCTGTTGCAGTAACAGATGTTGTAAATGGCGGTTTTGGAGACTGTTTTATCTGCTTCTTCTGGATTTCTACAACTGTTGCTTCTGTCTCTTCTGTGATTTCTTTATATATCTTTTCTGCTAAATTTCTGTCTTCTATTCTCTGTTTTTCGTAAAATGCTGTAAAGGTAACATCTGATTTTTCTAAAATAACTGAAAGGACATAGTAGGGTACTGGTTTGAATGACTGTATCTCTCTTTCCCTTTCAACTACCAGTCTTACGGCAGGAGACTGGACTCTCCCTACACTGAACCTTCCTCCAATCTCTCTGGACGCAATGGGAGAGAGTATGTATCCAACAATCCTGTCTCCAACCCTCCTTCCTAAAAATGCGTCAAACAGTCCAGAGTTTGTTTTTCAAACTCGGGAGCCTTTTTAATTACTTCTTTGATATGTTTTTGGGTTATTTCGTGGAACTCTGCCCTTTTTATCTCTTTTGCTTTCCTTTTCAGTTCATCATACATAAAGTATCCTATGGCATAACCTTCTCTGTCAGGGTCTGTTGCTATGTAGACCTCTGCATTCTCTGCTATCTTTTTTATCTCAGACAGAATCTTTCTGTGGTTTTTAGATTTTATAACGAATTTTGGCTGGAAATTCTTCAGGTCAACTCCTATTTCCTTTTCAGGGAGGTCTTTAAAATGCCCTACAGTGGCTTTTACAGAAAAATTTTTACCTAAAATCTTCTGTATCTCCCTTGCCTTTTTTGGCGATTCTACAATCACTACTTTTCTGATTTTTCCCATCTACCTACCTTCTGTTTTTTTATTGGGTCTTCTAAACCTAACGATTTAAATGCTTCCTCCCTCTGTCTGCATGTTGCACATTCACCGCATGGAGGAATTGTTCCCCTGTAGCAGGAGTATGTTTTTTCATATGGAACATTAAGCTCTAATCCTAACTTTAGAACCTCTATTTTTGTCATTCCTAAAAATGGCGTCCATACTTTAATCCTGTTTTTCTTTTTTGCAACCATCACAGATGATGCGTTTATTGCAGCTTCTGCTGATGATGCAAACTCTGCTCTACAGTCAGGATATGGGCTGTCAACAGAATGGATGCCTATGCCTATGTTCTCTATCTGGTAAATGTCTGCAAATGATGCAGCAATCGCTAAAAAGTTTAAATTTCTCATGGGAACAGTTGTTATGGGAGGTCCTTCCGGATATTCCTCCGATGGCACTTCTATACTTTTGTCTGTAAGGGCTGAGCCTTCTATTCCTTTTAAGTGAGGAACTTCTGCTATAAAATGCTTCTTCACTTTTGCCTCTTTTACCAGTTCTTTTGCAAACTGGAGCTCTACACTATGTTTCTGACCATAATTAAACGATATTGCATAGATATCTTTAAACTCTTTTTTTGCAAACCACAGAAGTGTGGCACTGTCCATTCCTCCGGACACAAGAATGATAGCATTACTGGACTGCTTCATTTTCTTCCTTTGCCTCTTTCAAGCTTTTTATTTTTCCTGTTTTCAGCTTTACAGTTCCTTCAAACACACCTTTTGGCTCTATGGTTATCTCATTGTAGGTGATTTCCCCTGTAAATTTTCCACCAGACAGTATCTCCACACTGTTACAGTCAGCATTTCCTTCTACATATCCATTTATGATAATCTTTTCAGCAGATATCTTTCCTTTCACTTTTCCATTTTTTCCCACTGTTACAACATTTTCAGACATTATACTTCCTTCCACTTCCCCGTCAATATGAACAGAGCCTTTAAATCTCAGTTCTCCTGATATAAAGGAACCTTCACTGATAATTGTTGTTCTGGAACTGTCTGAAGATTTGCTGTTATTCCTCTTATTAAAGATTCCCATTTTACATGCCTCTCGCTTAGAGAATATTTTTTTATACTCTATCTTTTTCCATTTTATAAAATTGACAGGATTCAGTGGTCTTTGCAAGTATCTCACTTCATAGTGGAGGTGTGGGCCGTTGATAAGTCCAGTATTGCCTGAGTATCCAATAAGCTGTCCTTTTTCAACAAAATCTCCCATCTTTACTTTTATTTTGCTCAGATGCCCATACAGTGTTTTAAATCCGTAGTTGTGCTGTATTATAACAAAGTTTTCCGTAGTTTCCCTTTTTACCTGCATACTCAACAATTCCTCTTGCTGTTGCATAGACAGGTGTCCCCCACTTTGCCCTCAGGTCAACTCCTGGATGAAAGTCCCTCTGACCGTTAACTGGGTGTTTTCTGTAGCCAAATCTGCTGGTTATTACCGTTTTTTTGAGAGGTGAGCCGTTGGGTATGTTTTTGAACATGTGGTATATCTGGGCTGTAGTGAGGGAGAGCTGATTTATCCTGTCTGATAACTCTTTGTCCTCTTCTGGTCTCAATCCTATCATCTCTTCTATATTTTTCAGTTTTTCTGTTATCTGTTTAAGCTCTGAATTTTTCTGTTCTATGCTTTTTTTAAGGGCAATATTTTCCTTTGTCATCTGTAGAAACTGGTTCTGTAGTTTTTCCTTTTTTTCTGATAGCTGGGAGACCTCTTTTGTCAAATAATATATAACTGCTGTACTTGTAATAATAAAGAACAGAATGAAGCTGGCAAAATACAGAATGTATCTCTTTACTATCTGTTTTAATGTATACTGCCTGATACCATTTACATCATGGATGGTTATGATAAACTTGTCTTTCATGATTAGTTTTGCTGTTTTTCTGAAGCGTTCCACTTCAGGTAGCTTTCAATAAAGCTGTCAATTTCTCCATCCATCACTGCCTCTACATTACCTGTTTCATATCCTGTTCTCAGGTCTTTTACCATCTGGTAAGGGTGGAATATGTAAGACCTTATCTGGCTACCCCATGAGATATCTTTCTTTTCACCTTCCAGCTCTTTCTGTTTCTCTTTCTGTTTCTGAAGTTCATACTGATAGAGCTTTGCCTTTAGCATCTGCATTGCTTTTGCCCTGTTCTGTATCTGGGACCTTTCACTCTGGCATGAGACAGTTATACCTGTTGGGATGTGAACAATTCTTACTGCTGAGTCTGTTGTGTTAACATGCTGTCCTCCTGCTCCTGATGCTCTGAAGGTGTCTATCCTCAGGTCTTCCTCTTTTATCTCAACCTTGACCTCTTCCCCTATCTCTGGTATGACAGACACAGCGGCAAAAGATGTATGTCTTCTTTTGTTTGCATCAAATGGAGATATTCTGACAAGCCTGTGAACTCCCTGCTCCCCTTTTAAGTATCCATAGGCGTAAGGGCCTTTTATAATAACTGTTGCACTTTTTATCCCGGCAACGTCGTCAGGCTGGTAATCTACCATCTCAACCTGAAATCCATTTTTCTCAGCCCATCTGAGATACATCCTGAGGAGCATTTCTGTCCAGTCACACGCTTCCACTCCCCCAGAACCTGCCTGAAGGGTTAAGATAGCATCCTTGAAGTCATACTCTTCAGATAAAAGGCTGGCTGTTTCTAATCTGTCTATCTCTTTTTCTAATGAAGTAAGCTCCCTTTCTGCTTCCTTTTCTGCCTCTTCATCATATTCTATCTCAAGTAGCTGTATGTACTCATCTATATCTTTTAGCCTTTTTTCTACCCCTTTAATTTCTTCTAATTTGTTTGCTATGCTGTTTCTTCTACTTGCTGTTTCCTGTGCCTTTTTCTGGTCATTCCAGAAGTCAGGCTTTCCCATCTCCCGGTCTAAACTTTTCAGCTCTTTTTCTAAACTTTCAGGTTTTAAAATCTCTTTTATATTTTCAAACCTATTGGAAAGCTGGTTTAGTTTTTCTTTCAGTTCTACAATCATGGCTCTGACCTGTGTTTATTTATTTTGCCCATATAATATAGAAACTGAGAATTATTTCAACCACCTTTTGAGGCAAGTAAATAGGCCCATAGGGAACCTGCTACCACAAAAACAGGAAGAACAATTATAACAGTCATAACATTCCCCAGTATTACAGCAATAACTGTTTTTATCCATGTGGAGCGGAGGAAGTATTTTGCCACAAATATTTCAATAGTAACAGCTATCAGCACAGGTATCCATAGCATGCCGGGAGCATAAACACCGGCAGAAATCATAAGAGTTCTTACAAAACCTAAAATCACATAAGCTATAAGGGTTATCAGAAATGCTGTTTTGTATGTTATATGTCTTATAAGAGCGAGCCTGCCTGCATACCACAGTGAGAAGGCTCCTATTATAAGGAAAACTGCAGCAAAAAGAAGTTTGTATATAATGTCTGCTACAGGGTCTCCAGTTGACATCAGGTCCATCATATCTTTGCTGGGAAGCGTATGCAGGTACAATCATACTTTTCTCCGTTACAGTCTGTATCTGTCACTTATATATGGTAACATCTCAAGGCCTTTTATCTGGGGATTTTCAACATTTTTGTGCTGAACCAGAACTTTGAATTTCTCTCCCATTCCTTTTGGCAGAACAAGAGTTTTCAGCCGGTTTAATCTTTCATAAGACTGAATATCATTTTTTTCCTGAAGCTCTGCCATTACATCCATCAGTCCTAAATTAGTGAGGAAGTGTGCCTGGTCTGTAAATCCTGTAAAATTCTAACCCTGCAAACCATCCCATAATACTTGAGGGGCTGAAAAGTTCACGTGAGATGTGATATCTTGCATTCCCACATTCTGGTAAAAATTTTCAGAATACTGGTGCCGGTAATAACACAGAAGCGTTCCTCTCATCCTGTAAGGTTTGTAAAGCTCGGCAGATGGATAACCATAATCTACTGTTATCACATATCCTTTTTTCAGCTTTTTTCCTATTTTCTGTATGTAGTCTGCAGCATCAAGGTTTATCTCTGTCTGCATACCTTCAGGGATGTTTATGTTCAGCTCATTAATGTATCTGATAATCTCTTCAGATGGTTCTTTCAGAATTTCCTGAACATTTTCTTCTTCATCTAAAGAGATATAAACCTCATAAACTTTCCCATTTATTTTTCGTATTATGTGAACAGGAAATGCGTCAAACAGCTCGTTGGAGAATATCACTCCTGTAATACTTTCATCTTCAAAATCAATAATGTCCTGAACCCATCTGACGTTATTAAACGGCTCTAATATTTCTTTCTGTGTTTTTATGTGGTATGGGGATTTTTCTATGATGATATACTGGCTGCTTTTGTAAACATCTGGATAATTTTTTTTCAGGAAATTCAGTACATCATAAGCCAGATATCCTTTCCCTGCTCCTATCTCAACAATCTGAAAATCTATTTCTCCTGCTTTTTCATAAATCTCAACAAACTGTTTTCCTAAAAGCTCTCCATATGCTCTGTCAAGTTCTGATGCAGTAAAAAAATCTCCAGAGCCTCCTATTTTTTCTTCAGGAGATGTGTAATAACCAAGCTCTGGATAGTATAAAGCCATATCCATAAAGTCCCTGAATGATAAAGCTCCTTCTTTTTTTATACGGTCCTTGATTATTGAAACAAGCTGCTTTTTTCCTGTCAGTTTCAATTAAAACCACCTGTTAGATTATCTCCAAATGATATTATAAACCTGTGAGGAGAGAGGGGCAAAGACCCCTTTTCACTGCTGGTCTGCGTAGTTAGGACCAAATTTTGGTGGGTTATTGTCCCATCCTTTTGCCCGTGCTGTGTCCGTTTCATCCCATATTTTCTGCCAGTCTGGCCACTGGGATTTATCGTCGTATTTTTCTTTTCCTCTTCTGGCTACAAAATCATCAGCTATTTTAGATAGAGTTTCCTTGTTGAGAACCCACCCTCTTCTTGTGTAAGATGAAAGGTCGTAAACATCTGTATGTATGATACAGATAGTTGGACGAGGCAAGTGTGCACAGTCCACAAGAACATACATTTTGATAAATCCATGTCAAACTGACTGAGGATTTTCAGTCCATGATGAGGATGGTCTTCAGGAACGTCTAATTTGTCAGCCTTTATTATGAATATCTCAGGGACTGGACATGCTGCCTGACAGAACTTACAGGCTATACATCTTGTTTCTCCCATCTCAGGAGGTTTTATTTTCAGTTTTTTAACCCATGCATCAAAGTCTTCTTTTTCTGTTCCGTCAACATTTCTAAGGCCGTGAACCCCCCTGAACCTTGGAGCAGGTTCCACAAGCTCAAATGGAAAGTCAACAGTTATTACCTTTTTAAATAGATGCTTGATGGTTGTTTTCAGCCCCTTCATAAAGTCAAGAAAAAATATCTTTTCAGTCAGTGTCTGAGGCTGAACATTTCTATTTAATCCAACTTTTTTTATTCCCATTTTTTCCTCCTACCTGTCTGTTTCTCCAACAACAGGGTCTATTGTTGATAGAATTGTGATGGCGTCTGCTATAGGTCTGCCTACCATCAGTTTTGGGAATATCTGAAGATTATAAAAAGCTCCAGACCTGAATCTGAATCTGTGGGGTTTTATACCATCTTTAGGCATAAATATGTAAACTCCAAGTTCTCCTCTGGGATTGTCTGCCCCTGCATAAACCTCTCCTTTAAACAGTTTTGTTCCTCTGCCGTCTATTGTTATCTTCATCTTTTTGTCTTCAGGTTCAAAAAAGAATGGGTCATTTTTGGACATCTTTCTCAGTTTCTCAATACACTGCTGAACAATCCTTACTGACTGTTTCATCTCTTCTATTCTGACCAGGTATCTATCGTAAGAGTCTCCTTTTTCTCCAACAGGAACATCAAATTCTACTTCACCGTATGCATCATATTTATCAATAACTCTCAGGTCATACGGAACTCCTGATGCTCTTGCTACAGCTCCTGTCAGTCCGTAGCTGTAAACATCTTCTTCTGTTATTATTCCAACACCAATATTTCTTCTGAGCCATATTCTGTTTCTTGTTAGGAGTGTTTCATAATCTTTCAGTCTTGTTGGGAAATCTTTTATAAAGTGCTCTATAGCATCTAATGCACCGTAAGGAAGGTCTGCATAAACTCCTCCCACTCTAAAGTAATTTATAGTAAATCTTGCTCCCGATATACCTTCAAAGATATCCATAATCTTTTCCCTTTCTCTGAAGGTATACAGGAACATCGTAAGGGCTCCAAGGTCAAGGGCATAGGTTCCAAGCCAGAGCAGATGAGAGTTTATCCTTGAAAGCTCTGCAAGCATTGTTCTTATGTATTTTGCCTTTTCAGGAATCTTCTCGTGTATTCCCAGCATCTTTTCTGCTGCAACACATACAGAGTGGTTTTCATTCGTTGAAGCTATGTAGTCCATTCTGTCTGTGTAGGGTATTATCTGCTGGACATTCATATTTTCTGCAAGCTTTTCAACACCTCTGTGGAGCTGCCCAATAATGATGTCGCATTCCTGAACATACTCTCCTTCCATATCAAACAAAAACCATATCGTCCCGTGTGTTCCTGGATGGAGTGGACCCCAGTTCAGAACAACCTGAGATTTCTTGTTGGGTATTCTCTTTTTCTGGGTTATCTCTAAATCTTCAAGTGTAGGCAGTGCTGTGTGCATCCTTGAGTAGTTCTGAAGACCCTCTAACTGATCCATCCTTTCCTCTTCGTTCAGAGATGGAAGTTCAACCTCTTCGTAGCCTTTCAGAGGGAAATCCTTTCTGAGGGGGTGGTGGGGATACGTTTCCCACAGGAACATACGAACTAAGTTTTCGTGTCCTTCAAACTTTATACCAAACATATCCCACGCTTCCCTTTCTGCCCATTTTGCTCCAGCCCAGATATCTGTCAGTGTGGGAAGCGTTTCATCTGTTGCCCATGTTTTTACTATGATTCTTTCTCTGTATTCTGGAGAGAAGAGGATAAGAACCCCCTGAAATCTTGGGTCGGCTTTCTGTCCATGGTCTATTATTGTCCAGTCTATAAACATCTTAAATCTGTAATCTGGGTCTTCTTTCAGGAATTTAAGAAACTCCTTAAAATTTTCTTTGGGAACTTCAACAGAGTGGAAACCTTTATCACTTTCGTTAATCTGGACAAAATCAAACCTTTCCTGCAGTTTTTTTATTTTATCTAATGTTATCCAGGACATATCGCCTCTCCACATTTTTTATAACAGTGTTATAAATTTTAAATATTAAATCATTTTTTATCAACTTTTTCAGTATAATGGTAGTATCTAATAATCTGTGAGGGGAGATTTTAAGATTGGAAAATCCAGAAAAGAATTTAGAAACCTCATCACAGGACAGTTTTAAGCTGATGATTGCATATTTCCTGTCAACTGGCTTTTTTGCAGGGAAATCACCTGTTGCCCCTGGGACGGTAGGGACTCTTGTTGGTCTAATTCCTGTTTTAGTTTACTGGACTAAAGGAGGTCAGTATCAGCTTTTAAACCAGATATCCATAACTTTAGCTGTTTTTTTCATAGGTATATGGGCTTCCACAGTTGTTGTTGAGACTTATAAGGAAAAGGACCCTGAGTATGTGGTTATTGACGAGGTGGCAGGTTTTATGGTGGCCATGATAGGATTTACCCCCACATGGCAGCATCTTCTCCTTGCTTTTGTTGTTTTCAGATTTTTTTGATATAGTCAAACCTCCTCCAGTTAAAATGTTTGAAAAACTTCCATCTGGGCTGGGAGTTATGGCAGACGATGTGGTGGCTGGTATATATACACATGGATTGTTATGTTTATTGCTGTTAAATATCTTGGGTTATGAAAAAGGTTCTTTTTATTTTTTTTATTTTGCTTTTTAAAGCTTATTCTCAGGAGTATGTTTACGGAAATGTCCTACAGCTTCCATCCCACATGTATGCTGTTGTTGTGAGTAAGTCTTATCAGAAGATGCTTGTTGTCCAAATGGAGGATGGTTATCCTGTCGTTGTTAATCAGTTTTTAGCAGTGACAGGGGTAAGGTTTGGAGACAAAGAAAAACAGGGAGATATGAGAACACCTTCAGGGGTTTACTTTCCTGTTGAGTTTAAACCTGACAGACTGCTGCCTTCCTACTACGGGGCAGGTGCTTATGTTCTGAACTACCCAAATGCCTTTGACAGATTCGTTATAAAAAGAGATGGAGACGGAATATGGATTCACGGCTCAAAGGAGGAAAAGCCTCTGTTTTTCAGCTCAAAAGGGTGTGTAATCCTGAACAACAGTAGTTTTAAAAAACTGTTTTCTTACATTAAAGTTGGGAAAACACCTGTTATTATTCAGGAGAGATTTGTTAAACTTTCTATAGATGAATTTTTGGCCTTAAAAAAAAAGATAAACAGTTTTGTTGACAGATATTTGCAGGCTGTTATCTCAGTGTATAAAGGAGATACCACATCTTTATTAGATTTATACTCTCAAAATTTTAGTTCAGAAGAAGGAACAGTTTACGACATTATGAAATCGTATAAAAAGCTTTTCTTTTCTTATGGGGAAACTCCTTTTGTCCGTGATGTAAACAGAATGATTCTTTACGACAGGAGAGAAGAAAAGGAGTTTTTTACTGTTTATCTTAACTTAGGATTTTTATCAGGAGATGAAATTAAAACGGTAAAAAAGGTATTATATATAACTGTTGAGGATAGAAAACTGAAAATAGTCTCAGAAGAAAATTTTTAGAGGTGGATTATGCTCAGTTATAAAGATGCAGGGGTTGATATTGAAAAAGCTGACCAGTTTGTTCAGCAGATTAAAGATTTTGTGAAGAAGACGTTTAATAAAGATGTTATAACCTCCATCGGGGGATTTGCAGGAGCATACCTCCTTGAAGTGGCAAAGTACAGGCAGCCGGTAATAACATCATCAACAGATGGTGTTGGAACAAAGCTGAAGATTGCCCAGATTATGGATAAACACGATACAATCGGCATAGACCTTGTGGCGATGTGTGTTAATGATCTTGTAACAACAACCTCAAAACCCCTTTTTTTTCTTGACTACTTTGCTACAGGAAAACTAAAGCCTGAAGTGGCAGTAAGCGTTATAAAAGGGATAGCTGAAGGGTGTAAGCAGTCTGAATGTGCCCTTATTGGAGGAGAAACGGCAGAGATGCCCGGCATGTATAAAGAAGGAGAATACGACCTTGCAGGATTTGCCGTAGGTGTTGTGGAAAAGGAGAAAATGTTGGACTGTTCAAAAACGGCAGAAGGAGATGTTCTGATTGGTATTGCTTCCTCAGGAGTTCACAGTAACGGATACTCCCTTATAAGAAAAATTGTTGAACTGAAAAAGTGCTCATATAACGACCATGTTGAAGAGTTTGGAAAAACGTTAGGTGAAGAACTACTTACACCTACAAAGATATATGTAAAAACAGTTTTAAAACTTGCTGAAAGTGTAGACATTCATGCTGTAGCTCACATCACAGGGGGAGGCATTCCTGGTAATCTGATAAGGGTTATAAATAAAGGTCTGAAAGCTGTTATTAAAAAGGACAGCTGGGACATTCCTCCTGTGTTTAACTGGATACAGAAGGAAGGTGATGTTCCACAGGAAGAGATGTTCAGAACATTTAATATGGGCATAGGGATGATTGTTGCTGTTCCGCAGAAAGATGTTGACAGAGCTTTAAACATTATAAGAGAAACAGGCGAAAAGGTTTATGTAATTGGGGAGCTAAAGATAGGGGAAAGGTCTGTAGATATTATCTGACCACCAGAGGTGGAAACTATGCCCATATATCAGTACCTGAAAAGAGCAAAAGAAGTATTAGAGAGGAACTATAACGGCCGTTTTACTGTCCCATCTGTTTATCTGTATCCCCACCAGTGGAACTGGGATTCTGGATTTATTGCAATTGGCTATTCCCGTTATGATACAGAAAGGGCCATTCAGGAGATAACATCTCTATTTGAAGCCCAGTGGGAAAATGGTATGCTTCCTCACATAGTTTTTGACAGGAAAAATTTAGGTAAATACTTCCCTGAATCTGACTTCTGGCAGACAGATACAGCTGCCTTTTCAAATAAAAAACATCTTACCTCAGGAATAACACAGCCACCAATCCACGCCTATGCTGTGTTAAAGATATACGAAAATGCAAAGGATAAAAGTAAGGTTAAAGATTTTCTAAGATGGATATACCCCCGGCTAATGAAACTGCACAGATACTTTTATTTAGAGAGAAATCCTGATGACAATGGCCTTATATACATCAGACATCCCTGGGAATCTGGGATGGATAACTCCCCAATGTGGGATTCTGTTTTAGAGAGGATAGACCTTAAGAAGGCAAAAGTCCCCCCTTTTGAAAGGAAGGACAGTCAAATAATAGACCCCCAGCAAAGACCTAAAGATGAAGATTATTTAAGATACATATACCTTGTGGAACTGTTTAAAAAACACAGATACGATGAGAGAAAGATTTTTCATGACTGCCCATTTATTGTTATAGATCCTCTATTTAACTCTGTTCTGTCTGCTTCCAACGAAGCATTAATAAAAATTGCTGACATAATAGGTGAAGATCACAGACAGGCAGAAGAGTGGTATCTGACTACTGCCCGTTCAATGAGAGATTTGCTTTACAGTAAGAAGGGGAAGATATTTTACGCTTATGACTACATAGAAAAGAGGCAGATAGAAGTTGCAACATCAGCAGGATTTATGCCTCTTTTTGGTGGAGTAGCATCTCATTCTCAGGCTGTTGAGCTATTTGAGACGATAAATTCAGCAAGTTTCTGTAAAATCCACGAGGAAAACTGTTTTGCCATTCCCAATTACGACAAAACAAGGAAGGATTTTAATGCCAAAAATTACTGGAGAGGTCCTGTATGGATTAACATAAACTGGATGCTTTATCAGGGGCTGAAAAGATATAAGTTCAAGCAAAAGGCAGAACATCTTGAAAAAATTATACTTGAACTTCCTATCAGATTTGGTTTTTATGAGTACTTTGATTCAAAATACGGAGCAGGATACGGAACAAAGGACTTTTCATGGACTGCTGCTCTGTTTATAGACCTTGTTTATGACTTTGCAAACACGCAGGCTGTAAAAAAAGGTGTAGGTATATACATACAGTCTGTTCACAGTGATGTGGTTCTGAATTTAGACAAAAACAGTATATCTATAAACCAGCCAGATGAGATTTACAGAGAGTTCAATATACTGACAGAAAACATTATCAAACGATATGTGAATAACGGGACTGTTAATTACAGAAAGATAAGACTATCTCCTGAGTATAAACTGTTTCAAAATATAGCAGGGAAGCTATCTTTCTTTGATCTGTCTTATATAAACGAAGATAGTTCTTTCTTTGTAAATCTTTACAATATGATGGTTATTGATTTCATACTTAAGATGAAAGTCAAGAAGTCTGTTAGAGAAGTGGATGGTTTTTTTACAAAATTAAAGTATCAGATAGATGAAAAAAGGTATTCTCTAAAGGATATTGAAAACATTCTCCTTTCAAAAAACAACAGGGAGAAACTTCTTATTTCCCTTGTCAGAGGAAAACCCAGTCTTCTCCTCCTTTGAGGTATGTCTCTCCTTATGAGGTGGATACTACCCTTGACAGCATAGTAAAAGACTTTGTAAACAGTTCTGAGGTTTTAATTCTCCCTGAAGAGAACTCTGTCTTTGTGTCTGAGATTTTCCACTGGTATAGGAATGTGTTTAACAGTGAGGATAAGCTGCTTGGATTTGTTAAACAGTATACTGTAGATAACAGTAAAAAGAGATTTCTTGAAACAGAGAAAGAACTGTGTATTTCCTATCTCATTTACGACTGGAATCTGAACAACTGATTATTTTTTGTGACAGGTAAGACAGAGCTGACTGTACCCGTTAGTTTTTCTCAGGAATAAAGGTCGTCCATTATGAGGGTCGTGGCAGGTAGGACATTCAACCTTACCGTTAAACAGCTTTACGTCTGGCCATCCTTTTTGAGGGTCTGGGGGAGTGTTAAAGTTAGGGTCCCGAGCTGGGTGTTTGGATACGATATAGATACAGGGTGGTCGTCCATCAGATTTGCTCCAATTCTCCAAAGTTTCCTTGGATATATACCAGAACCAGTGTTGTGGCAGGCATTACAGTTAGGATATGAGGTTGTATCGGGAACACTCCCTGAACCGGGACCATTTCTCAGATTATGGGTGTCGTAAGGGTTAACAGCACTGGCATCCCCTTCAGCAGATACTCCATCATGACATGACAGACAGGCAAGGGAAGGAGGATTTGGATAGGGGTCTATTGTAGAGTCAATTGTTGGACTGGAATACATCTGAAAGGCTGTTATGTCTGATATATTTCTGTTCCAGAGAGGTTTTGCTATATCACTGGTCCCGTGGGGCGTGTGGCAGAAAACACATATCTGGGTAGTTGTTGTTGTGCTAAGGTCGTGTTTAGAGCCAATGATAGTTCCGTATCCATTTTTGATTATAACTATCAGGATTAGTATCACACCAAAAGCCACCATACTGTCCCCCCTTTAATGTCTTTTGGTATTATTCATTATATATTATTATAATTGTAATTATTCTAATTTCCAATTTAAACCTTTAAGATAATTTTAAACTGCAAAGCTAAAATAAAAAAGTGAATTTTAGTTAAAAAACCTTCTAAAGAAACAGCTTTAAGTTTTTCAATTCCCATATACTTTAACCTGCTAAAAGCTGTTTTTATTTTCTTCCTGACTTTCCTTAAAAGGGATCATTTTAACACTTCATCTACAATTACATAAACTGTTGTTATATAATCTTTATAAGTCATTGTTTTTTCCTCCAGTGGCTTTTTACTGTTATTTTGCCACTGATTTTTTTTAGTTTTGCTTTTTTGTGAATTGGAAACTAAAGTTCTACATCTATCTGATTTGCTCTGTAAAACAGTGTTGTGTGGTCTGGAATTTTTTCTTCGTTTAAAATAAATTTTAGATTGTGTTCTAAGTCTCTCCATGATAGTTTATATATAATCTTTAATTGCTAATGCAAAGTATATCAGGCTCTCCCTGTATATGGGAGGCCTACCTCTTTCTGTTTTTTCTGTTTTTTATTAACAGGTCTAATATCTGAAATAGCTTAGCAAGGTCTATTCTCTTTAGGTCTATCCTTTTCCCTCTCATATGTATTATTTTATCTATCCCTGCGTTTTTTAAACATACTTATTCTATCTAACAATATCGGTATTTTGGTAATCTTTCTATGGTTAGAAAAGTGTATAATTAAAAGAAAAAGGATTTTTAATGAACGTAGTTGTTCTTATTTCAGGAAGAGGTTCAAATTTAGAAGCTATTGCCAAGGCCTGCAGAGAAGGTAAGATAAATGGAAGGATAAAACTTGTAATATCAAATAGAAAGGGAGCCCCTGGACTTGAGGTTGCACGGGGATTTGGTATTCCCGCTGAGTTCCACAACCCTTCAGAATTCTCCTCAAAAGAAGATTACGACAGACATCTTATAAAAGAATAAAAAGCTGAGTATCCAGACCTTGTAGTTTTAGCAGGATACATGCGGATACTGTCAGAAGAGTTTATAAAAGCCTTTGAAGGTAAACTGATAAACATTCATCCCTCTTTAACGCCAGCATTTAAAGGCCTTCATGCCCAGAGGCAGGCTGTTGAGTATGGAGTAAAATTTTCTGGATGCACAGTCCATTTTGTGACAACAGATTTAGATGCAGGGCCTGTTATCGTTCAGGCTGTTGTTCCTCTTACACCTGACGATGACGAAAAAACTCTTTCAGAAAAGATACGCCGTTATGAGCACAGAATATACCCTCAGGCTATAAAATGGATTTCAGAAGGAAGAGTGGGGCAGAAGGGCAGGATTGTAGTGGTTGAGGGGGCAAAATACGGCAGTCTGCCTGTTAATCCTGCCCTTGAGGATTTCTGACTATTCCCATCCTTTTTTAACAATCTCTTTAGACTTTTTGTATGGGTATTTCTTTACAAGCTCCTGTATAGACAGTTTCTGGTCTCCCTCTCTCATAAAATGAATCAAAACAACAGATGCCCAGTAATCTTTTTCATAATCTGTTCCTGTCAGCCGAACAGGAACACCGTATTCATTCACTGTATGGCAGGCTGCACATGTTACAGGTCCTGCATACTTTCCGTCCGGTGAAACTGGAGAGCCTGCTTATGTGTTGTAAGGTCTACAGTTCTTTCCTCTCCTTCGTATCTTACAGGATAAAGTCCGTGGGGAGATTCATGACAGCTCTGACATGCTATTACTCCGTGGGCTTTTGAGTATCTGTAAAGAGAGTATTTCTTTGGCTGGTCTATAGGAAAGTATCTTCCTCCCTCGCTTTCAACAAAAGGAGCTATATGACAGTCTGCACAGTGGGGCTCAGAAGGGGAAAGCCACCAGTCTTTCCCTGCAGAGGCTTTATCATACCCTACAGGTTTTCCCTTTTCTGAGAACCAGGGTAAAAGTTCAAGGTTGCCGTCTTTGTCTTTGTGGGCTTTTACTAAAACAGCTGATTTGTGGTTTTTGTAGAAATCATAAACAGGATTCTGGTTTTTGTTTATCTTTGGGTCTGCAAAGTAATCTCTGAATTTTCTCTCATCACCTCCAGCCACAACCTTTATAACCTCTGTTATGCTTTTGTTCCTCAGTGTTTTACCTTTCTGCGTAACAGGGTCTTCCAGATTGTCATATCTGTACAGTTCCTGAGAGAGAAAATTGTGGCAGTTTGTACAGGTAAGACCTCTTATTTGGTCTATTCTGTTTCCTTTTTCATCTGTTTTGCTTACGTTATCTAAAAACCATTTTCCTATCTCATTCAGGAAAAATGGTGGCTTAACATAAGGGTTAGAGTGGGCATCCCTTCTAAGATAACATCCACCTCCAGCTATTCTCTGGTCTGATTCTGAAAATCTTGGATTGCCTTCCTCATCTATTATCTGGAAAGGGTTTGTTGCAAAATCGTTCATCTCTTCAGACTGCCAGTGTGTTGGATGACATGCCTGACAGTTCTGTGTTCTTCCTGCTCCATCTGGCATTGGGACTGCAACTGCATGTTTACGGTGAATTGCTTCAGTAAGAGGTGTGGCTTTTTTCAGCTTGTATCCAGATGCTGTTGGTCTCGGTGATTGCAGGTTTCCTGAGATATTGTCTCCATGGCAGTCTGCACAGTAAACAGGTCCTACAGAGCCCAGTCTATTTGTTGGAGCTTTGGGATTGTACTCTCTCAGGAAATCTGTTTTGTGATTTCTGTCGTGGAGTTCTAATATGTTAATAGAAGCCTGAGCCTGTCTAATCATAAATTCAGACATGTCAGGATAGTTTTCTTTCCAGTATCTGTACTCTAAATCAAACAGTTTCAATCCTTTGTTTCTTGATAGTTTTGCTGCTATTCCTTCTCCTGAATGACAGGTATAACAGTTAGGGATATCAACGGGATTAGTCCCAAAAAATGACACGATTTTGCCATTCTGTGTTATAGGTCTGCCGTCATCTCTATAAAGCTCAACAACAGAAACCTGATAGGGCTGAAAATCTTTGTTTGTTATTGTCCTTATAGTTCCTTTCCTCCTGCTGTCGTTAAATGCAGTAAGGGGCAGTCCCAGAGCATCCCACACGTAAGATGCAGTTAGGATAAGGGGAACATTCTTAACTGCAGGTATCATAGAATCTGTAAAAACAATGTTTCCTCCCTTTCTCCCTGCAAAATCCATAAATCCACCGGAAAGAGGTTTTCCACTGGGACCAGCATCAACAGGTATCTGAATTTCCCTTCCTATCCTCAACCTGTCTTTCTCAGACCATTTTTCAGGTATGGTTCCTTCTAAATCTTTGTATATAAACAGATGTGTCCATACATAATTTGCCAGATTATCTCCTGGGTCGTTCATATCTCCGTCCTGGTTAACATCTTTTCCTATCTGCCAGTATCTCATCTTGTTGCCTTCACTGTAGCTGTTGTCCTTCACATAGTAGTACAGCTTTATTTTGTCATCTGGTGTTAGCATCTGGGGAAGTTTACCTTCTGTTCCACATCTGAATGCCTGTGCCTGAATACTGTTGTATGGAGGAATAACACAGCAGTACGTCATATCAAATCCAACACAGTGCATACCAAGTTCGTAGTTTATAAATATGCTGTAACTGTTTTTTGGGTTGTATCCTTTTATTGTTTTCCCTTTGATTTCCAGGATTGTAGGAGAAAGTTGGTCAAATCCAAAAGGTGGTTTTTTGTTGTAATCTCCATAGGTAGAAGAACATCAATCCTGAAATTGCTAGTAGTCAGGATAACCTTTCTCATCTTACCTCCAATTATACAAAATATATTTAGATATATTTCTATTATAACAGGTGGAATAAAAATTTTTGTGTATTAGATTTATAATTGTTTAAAAAATACGGAGGGATTGCTGTGAGGAAAATTTTGCCTGTAATTTTGCTCTTATTTTATATATCCTATGGACAGGAAGTTAAAGTTTTAGACATGCAGTTTGCTGTGGCTATTCAGAACAGAGAGCCTGTTGGAGTATCTGACAGATATCCCCCTGATATTGGGAAGATTTACTGTTGGACAAAAATCCAGACAGAAAAAGTTCCCACAAAAATATACCATGTGTGGATGTATAAAGGGGAAGAAATGGCAAGGGTTGAGCTTGACATAACGTATCACACCTTCAGGACATGGAGCTCAAAAAACATACTTCCCTACTGGAAAGGGGTGTGGACTGTAATTGTTGAGGATGAGAGTGGGAACAAAGTTGCAGAGAAATCTTTTGAGATAACAGATAGCTGGCAGTGATATGGGTATTAAAAATATATCTCCAGAAGATATTAAAATTCAGTTTAGTGTTGATACACCAACATACAGGGTGAAACCTCAGCCTGTATTTTTTGGACAGGAAAGGGTTGAAAATGCTTTCAACATAGTCCTGAAAACGGAGAAGGAAGGATACAACCTTTATGTGACAGGGCCTGAAGGAATAGAAAAGATAACATAACAAAACTAAAACTTAATGAGGTCCCAAGGGAAAAAAAGACCCCTGAAGACATTTTTTTCCACACGAATTTTGAGGAGCCTCGAAAACCAAGGTTTGTTTCTGTTCCAGCTGGAACTGGAAGGAAACTTTCAAGGGATATAAACAGAATGATAGAAAATCTGAAAGAAACTGTTGTCCGTCAGTTTGAAAGCAAAGAGTTCGAGGATGAAAGGATAAGAATTGTAAAAAAAATAGAAGAAGAGAAAAGTCACATCCTTAATCAGTTAAAAAAGATGCAGAGAGATATGGTCTTGCAACAGTAATAACTCCTGCAGGTATTCAGTTTTTACCAATTGTTCAGGGAAAGGCAAGTCCTGAGTTTCTAAGAGTACCAGAGATAAAGGCTGAGTTTGAAAAAAAGTGGAGATATTTGATGAGAAATTCAGAGACTACATGAGGCAGATAAGGGATTGATTATCAGTTGTTTGAAAGTTTCAGAGAACTGAAAGAGAAAGTTTCAAAGTATGTTATTGAAAATGCCTTTTATAAAGTGGAAGAAAAATACAAACACCTCAAGCAGGTTGTTAGATTTATTGAGTATCTAAAACAGCACATGGCAGAGAGAATAGACCTGTTTATAAAGGTGGAAAATGCTTGAGGTAGACTTCCTCCCTCCAGAAAGCTGTAGAGAGGGAGATAGATATATTCAGAATAAATGTCGTTGTTGACAACTCTCGTCAGGAAGGAGCCCCTGTCATATACGAACAGCTTCCTGCATTCAAGACACTTTTTGGATACATGTCCTACAGGGCAGAGATGGGTGTTCTTTATGCTGACCATATGAGTATTGTTGCAGGGAGTCTTTTCAAGGCAAGGGGGGGATACATAATATTCAAAATCATGGATATACTGAAGAATCCTCTTCTGTGGGAAAATCTGAAGAGAGTAATAATACACAAAAGATGATAGTATCTGTCTAACTATCCTGTAGAGGAAATCTTTACTTTCCATGTGGGGATATATCCTGAGCCTGTTCCCTTCAATATAACTGTTTCCTTGTTGGTAATTCCCTTATGTATCAGCTCCTGTCTATGTTTGACACAGACTTTAACAGGCTGTTCAAAGTGAAGGCAGAGTTTAACCCTGTTGTTGAGCTGAATGGAAATGTGATAAAAAGATTTCCCTATTCTGGTGAAAATATATCATAACTCAGGAAAAGCTGAAGGATGTTGAAACTGATGGTCTGTCAGAGCTTCTGAAATAGCTGTTGAGCTTTCAGGGAGCAGGAAAAGATAAATACTGTTTTTCTCACATAACAGACATACTCAGGGAAGCAGATGCAGTCTCTAAAGAAAAATTTATAACAGGAAAGACAGTGAGGAAAGTGATAAAAGACAGGAGATTTCGTCTCAGTCAGATAGAGAAAAACTCCGCAGAATGTTTGCTGAAGGAAAGTTGATTGTTGAGATTGAAGGTAAAAAAACTGCACAGGTCAACGGCCTTTCTGTTATTGAGCTGGGAGACTTTTCTTTTGGTAAGCCAGGCTGGATAACAGCTGCTTCTTACATAGGAGAGAAGGGAATAGTAAACATAGAAAGGGAGGTTGAACTGAGCGGACCTATACACAGTAAAGGTGTGATGATACTTTCAGGATACGTGGGACACAAATACGGGAAAGATACTCCCCTTGCCCTTTCCTCCAGTATAGCCTTTGAGCAGTCTTATGGAGAAGTGGAGGGGGACAGTGCATCGGCAGCAGAGCTTATTGCTGTTCTTTCCAGTATATTGGAAATTCCTGTGAGATAGGACATTGCTATAACAGGTTCAATAGACCAGCTTGGGAATATCCAGCCTGTTGGAGGGATAAAGGAGAAGATTGAAGGCTTTTACAAGGTGTGTGAAATCCTTGGGCTGACAGGCAGTCAGGGGTTATTATCCCTTCACGGAATTTTGACAATCTGATACTGGAAGATGAGATTATTGAAGCTGTGGTGAAAAGGGAAGTTTCACATATACACCATTGACCACATTGATGATGCTATAAAATCGATGACAGAGATTGAATCTTTAGAGTTCCACAGGCAGGTAAAAGAAAGGCTTGCTGAGTATTACAGACAGGCTGTAAAGGGTAAAAAATAACTACCCTTCAGCCTCCTCCTGACCTGACGGCACTCCTTCCACAAGTTCTCTCATAAGGTCCTTAACATGAACAAGTCTTTTTATCCTGTATCCGTTGGAACCGCTGAAAAACAGTCCGGTCTCCCTTCTCCCTAAGTATGCGTCTCCAAGCCTGTCTGCTATGCAGAAGCCCACTTTTTTTGCCTCTTCACCGTGATTGCAGGGAACAACGCAGTTAGATACACATTTTACCTCTGGAGCTTTTCCCTCTTCAATATCCTTAATAAGCTGTGTGACTATTCCTCTTGCAGGATAACCAACAGGGGATTTTAGAAGGATTATATCTTCTTTTTTTGCGTTTATTATAACCTTCTTAAACTCATCAGATGCATCACACTCATATGTTCCAACAAACCTTGTTCCCATCTGAACACCGGCAGCTCCCAGACTGAGGTAAAACTCAATATCTTTTTATCCCATATGCCTCCCTGCTGCAATAACAGGAAAGTCTCCCCATCTGTCCTTTCTTTATAACCTCCGGGACTAAATTTTCAAGCTGAAATTCAGGCTTGAAGCAGTCCTCGTACGGTATACCCTGATGACCTCCAGACTTTGGTCCTTCAACAACAACAGCGTCTGGAAGTCTGTTATATTTTTTCTTCCAGTGTTTGCATATTACCCGTAATGCCCTTGCAGAGGATACAATAGGAACCAGTGCTACACATCCTCTTCAGGAGCATATTTCGGCAGTGTCAGGGGAAGACCTGCCCCGACTATTATGATGTTTGCTCCTGCTTCTACGGAATCTCTAACAACTCTGCCAAAATCTGTTATAGCATACAGAATGTTTACTCCTATTACAGCCTTTTCCCCTCCAGCTATCTCTTTAGCATCTCTTATGATTCTCTGAAGAGCTTCTCTGCTGTGTATGTATGTGCTTCCGATAGGTCTTCCATCTTTCAGCTTTACATAGTTTGGATGCCTGTATCCTGTTCCCACAGAAGAAACAACTCCCAGTCCACCATGTTTGCTTACTGTTCCTGCAAGGTTTTCCCAGGATATTCCAACCCCCATTCCTCCCTGCACTATAGGATACTGTATCTCATATTTTCCAATTTTAAGTGGTGGTAGTGACATGTTTTACTCCTTTATCTCAGGCAAAATTTTTTTTGCTTTCATTATCTTTTCTAAAGAACTGCACAGCTCAGGCTCTCCTGCTCTGAATGCTAAAAGGTCGATAGTAACAGAACCATCTTTATTTATATAACCCTTTCCTATAAATTCAGCTACAAATGTTCCTGACCTTCTTTTGTGCTCATATGCTAAAGCTCCAATCACACCAATCTCTTTTTTTTCGTTTTCCCTATATACAATATCCATACCAAGAACATTTTTGACGGCAAAATTTTTCAGGACGTAATCCTCAATTCCCTCTCTGACTCTGTCTATATAGGACTGGGTAGAAAAAATGGACTTGACTTTCCTGTCTGAACTTTCTAATTTACTCTCTTTTATTTCCTTTTTCCGGCCTGAACCGGGAAATCTGATGATTTTTCCCATTAAAAACCTCATATTAATATTTAATAAAATAAACTCCAATTTATTATACAATCAAACTGATATAATTATAAAAAAATATAAATAGGAAAAAAGATGATAACAGGTCTTACTGGAAGAAGATGGATAGTTTTAGAGGAAAAAAATAGAGCACCAGAATTTCTGATTAAAAAGTATGGTTTTGTCCTTGCCCAGCTGATTTACAACAGGAAAGAGCTGTTTAATGGAAATTTTGATGAAGACAGTATATACCCATTCTCTCCACAGGCTGTTAGACCCCCAGCTGTTTATAAATCTTGAAAATGTTTCATACAGGATTGCACGGCTCATAAAAGAAGGTAAAAGAATAGCCATTTACGGAGATTATGATGCAGACGGTATAACAAGTACAGCACTTTTAGTAAATTTTCTCAGGGATATAGGAGTAAGGGTAAAATACTATATTCCAAGTAGATTTTTTGAAGGCTACGGGTTAAACAAAAATGCCATAAAAAAAATAAGTGAGGTTGCAGACGCTTTAATTGTTGTTGATAGTGGAACAAATGCCCATTCTGAACTTCTTTTTGCAAAACAGCTTGGTATTGAGGTTTTTGTTTTAGACCATCACGAACCTGTAAATTCAGAATGGAAAACAGATGGGATTCATATACTAAATCCGAAACTTTACACAGATATTAATCCCTTTTTTAAACATCTTGCATCTGTTGGGATATCCTTTTATATACTGATAATGCTCAGAAGGATTCTCAATTTAGAGATAAAACTGAAACCATACTTAGATATTGTTGCAATTGGAACTGTGGCAGATGTTGTTCCCCTTTCTCTTATCAACAGGATATTTGTAAAAAAAGGAATAGAAGAGATAAACAAGAAAAGAAGACCGGGAATAAAGGCATTGCTTGAGCATATATCAACCAGCTCTGTATCTTCCTTTGAGATAGGATTTAATATAGCACCTCGACTCAATGCTGCAGGCAGATTAGATGATGCTAAAAAGGCTGTAAAGTTGCTTATAACACAGGATGAGAGAGTAGGAAGAGTTATATCCTCAGAGCTTGAGTTTCTGAATAAAAAGAGACAGAAACTGACAGAGCTACGCATTTAAAGAGTCTGAGAAAAAACTGAAGAAAGAGAGGGGATTTTGACAGTATGGTTGTTGCAGACGAGAGGTGGCATCCAGGAATTGTGGGTATTGTTGCAGGGAGACTTGTAGAGAAGTACAAGGTGCCATCTGTTGTCCTTTCTTTAAAAAATGGTAAAGCTGTAGGTTCAGCAAGGAGTATTCCATCAGTAAATATATACGAGATTATGGAAAAGCATTCCTATCTTTTTGAAAAGTTTGGGGGACACTCTCTTGCAGCAGGACTAACCATAAAAAAGGAGAATATACCTAAATTCAGAGAACTGTTATCATACACCCTGAGAAATATGTCAGGAAGGGAAACAGTTTCGTATATAGAGATAGACATGGAGGTACCTCTGTCTTACTGGACTTCTGAGAAGGTAAACCAGCTTAAAATACTGGAACCCTTTGGTGAGGGAAATCCATACCCCAAATTTATTGCAAAAATCTGAGAATATCTGACTTTATGACAGTAGGACCAACAAATCAGCATCTTAAGTTCTGGCTTCAGGATGAAAATAAAAATGCATTTCCAGCCCTGTGGTGGAACTACGGAGATAAATTAAAAAAGTTGTCAGTGGGAATGAATATAGACATAGTTTACACACCAAAAGTTTCAAACTGGAATGGAAAAACAACAGTAGATTTTATAATCGGTGATATAAGTATTTCAGATATGAGATAAATCATTACATTTCAAATTGAGAACCGTTATCATTTGTACTAAATTTAAATTAATCAACGAAAAACAGGAGGTTAGAAAAATGTCAGAAATTGTTTTGGTAGGACAGGAAGTTCCTGATTTTGAGATGGAAACCTACGAGCCTGAAACAGGTAAGTTTGGAACTTTTTCGCTGAAAAAAGCTAAAGAGGAAGGAAAGTGGACAATCCTTTTCTTCTATCCAGCAGACTTTACATTTGTATGCCCAACAGAGCTGGCAGATTTAGCTGAAATTTATCCCCAGCTTAAAGAGCTTGGAGCTGAGGTTGTATCAGTATCAACAGACACAAAATTTGTCCATCTTGCATGGCACAGAGATGAAAAGCTCCTTGAGAATGTAAAATATCCAATGGGAGCAGACCCAACAGGAGCTGTTTCAAGGATGTTTGGTGTTTATGATGAAAACACAGGTCTTGCCCTCAGGGGAACATTTATTATATCTCCAGAGGGTAAAACTTGTAGGTTCAGAGGTTAACTTCTACAATGTTGGAAGAAATGCTGACGAACTTCTCAGAAAAATGAAAGCCAATGCATATCTTATCGGTCATCCAGAGGAAGCATGTCCGGCAAAATGGGAACCTGGTAAGAAAACACTCAAGCCTTCTGAAGAGCTTGTTGGACATGTTTACGAGGCACTGAACGAATAAATTCCCTGCCCCCTCAGGGGGCATTTTAAAGGAAACAGTAGTTTGAGTTATTTCAGGTTAAAAAGGGAATATCCGACACAGTTAGAGATAACTGTAACCTCCAAACAGCTTATATCTATGTTTCCTATTGAGATTCAGGAACACCCATTTATGGGAATAATCAGCCGTGTATGGAGAACATCTGACAACATACATTCAGTGGAAACTATTCCTCCAGAGCATATCACAGACCTCTCAGGGGAAAGAAAGTATCTCAGAGTAAAAGACCGGTACATGTCTCAGCTACTGTCAGCACTTGAAAAATTTGATATTGTCTTATTTTATGAGGGCAGAGAGGATATTTATCAGGTCGAGAAAATAGCAGATTGACTTTAAAACCTCTGCTGTTTTATTCTATAAGTCTAAAAATTTAAATAAAGGAGGATTGATGTTAGATGGCAGTAGTGAAAATTCAGGAAGGGGAAAGTTTTGAGAAGGCTTTGAAAAGATTCAAAAAGATATGTGAAAAGGAAGGTATAATCACAGAAATGAAGAGAAGGGAGTTTTACGAGAAGCCTTCTGTCAAAAGAAAGAGAAAACAGAGAGCAGCAAGAAAAAGACTGATAAAGGCTCTGAAGAAAAAAGGTCTCCTGTAAGGAGAATAAGATGTCTCAGCTTTTAAAAAAGCTTCAGGAAGAGATGAAAACCGCTATGAAAAGCGGTGATAGAGATAGATTATCTGTTATCCGTATGCTTATATCTGAAATAAAAAAAGTCCAGATAGATAAGAAAAGAGAGCTTACAGATGAAGAGATAATGCAGGTTCTCCAGAGATATGCAAAACAGAGAAAAGAGTCTATAAAACAGTACAGGGAAGCAGGAAGAGAAGACCTCGCTCAGAAAGAAGAGAACGAGCTTCAGATTGTTCAGGAATTTTTGCCCCAGCCCTTATCAGAGGAGGAGATAGAGAAAATCGTTGAAGAGGTTATACAGCAAACAGGAGCTTCCTCTATGAAGGAGATGGGAAAGGTTATGAAAGCAGTTATGGAAAGGGTAAAGGGAAGGGCTGAAGGTAGCACCGTAAGCAGTATAGTGAAGAAAAAACTGTCCTGAAGATGATAGATGTTATCTTTGGTGTCCTTTTACTCTACCTTGTTCTTGTTGGTGCTTACAGGGGTTTTATTGAGCTTTTTGTCAAATCTTCAGGGATAGGAATTGGCATTTTTCTTTCCCTTAAATTTTCACAGCCGTTTTCCCATTTTCTCTCCCATTACTTTAAAGGTTCTCCAATGGTCATTCAGTTCTTTTCCTTTTCCCTTATCCTTGTTACAGCGCTCAGTGTTTCTTTTGTTGTTTACCATTTTTTGAGAAAGATTTTTCTGAAGAGAAAGAGATTTTCATTCTGGGATAAAGTTCTTGGTGCATCTGGTGGGTTTCTGGTATTCCTGATTATTATATCTGTTATTGCCCACTATTCAGAAAAAAACAGACTCCTTTATGACCTGACGTCTTCTTCAAAATTTGTAAACCTTATGAGAAGATAAAAAGAGCAGTACTGTCTTTTATTCTGTATATTGTGCTTCTGTCTGGTTTGGTGTCTGTTATTGCTGGATATTACTTTCTTCACATGGAAGAGACGGAGCTGTACACGGATATACTGAAGGATTTTGAGAAGTATGAAATACAGACTTATACAGGCAGAAAAATTTTTACCGGAAATCTGTCCTTCACCAAAATAGACGGAACTGTTTTTCTGAAATTTGACAGTAAAAAAATTCCTGTATATCAGATAAAATCTGTAAACGGCATTGATATAAATGCTGCTGTAATAAATAAAGAGATCAATAAATGCCACGGCTGGTATATGGCTTACAGCCTTTGGAGGATTTCTTGTAATTATCTCTATAGTTCTGAAGGACTATTTTTAAAAGTTCATCACTATAGGTTTGTCTGCCTGATTAACAAAGTTTAAAAAAGTTGCAGCACCAACAGGTTCCTCAACACCATCTATCAGGTCTTCTTTTTTGAAACCAAACAGCTGCATTGCAGTCTGACAGGGATAAAGCTTTACATCAAGGTCTAAAGCCTGCTGAACAAGCTCCTCCACAGAAGGTATCCTGTTCTGTTTTATCATCTTTTTCATCATGGCTGTTGCAAAATCCATCATTCCCGGCATAACTGTCAGTATCTGGGGGACAGGAACAGGCATAGGCATTGCAGGATTTCCTATAGGAGAAACTTTCAGATTTTTTATCTTTTCTTTGTGCAGAACTGTAAGTCCGTAAAAGCTGAAAAATATTCCAACCTCCATTCCCATTGCAGCTGCAGTTGTTCCAAGCATAAAAGCGGGCATAGCTTTATCTAATGTTCCGCTGAGGAGTATTATTCCAACTCTGGTTTTCATCCTTTCTCCTGTAAAAATATATTTTTTATAATATTCTATTGTAACACCCTCAAAATGTCATTGAATATGGCAAAAATCATAAGAGTTCCAATTAATGCAAAGCCAAGATACGCAAGATATTCCTTTGCCTTTTCAGGTAGAGGTCTTCTGATAATCATCTCAATCAGCAGTATCAGTATCAGTCCTCCATCTAAAATAGGGATAGGAAGAAGGTTCAGATATCCAAGCTGTAGAGATATAAATCCTGTGAAAAAAAGGTAATTCCCCACTCCACTTTCTAATGCTCCCCCTGAGTACTTTGCGATAGATATGGGACCACCAAGGTTATTCTTTATCTCCTGAAAAGACATCTGACCTGTAATGATATCTTTCAAGAAGTTGTAAAGCAGTACAGTAAGCTCCCAGTTTTTCTGGATACTTTTCTCAAAAGCTTCCACAAAACCATACCGTTTTATCTCAGCATCATATGTAGGGGATATGCCTATTACATACTTTTTCAGTTCTCTGCTGTATTCAGGGACTACATTAACTGTAAATACTTTTCCATCTCTTTTTACCATCAGATTGACAGGTCTGTTTTCCTTTATTTTTGATAGAGCATCAACAATCTCAAACCAGCTCCTGACTGGTTTACCATTTATTGCCATTACAATATCTCCTTCTCTTAAACCGGCTTTTTCTGCAGGGGAATCAGGTATAATCTTTCCTAACTTTGGAGGGATAAGGGGAGATATACCTATAGATTTTTTTGTGATGTCTTGAGGGATTTTCAGTGTTATCAGCTCTTTTTTTTCATCCCTTTCAACTTCTATATTTACACTCATTCCCGCCTTCATTGTTATCTCAACAGTAAACTGTTTCCAGTTTCTGACAGGTTTTCCATCTACCGCAACAATCCTGTCAAAAGGTTTAATACCTGCCTTTTCTGCCACAGAGCCATTCTGGACGTATCCTACCACTACAGGCTCTTTCATGTATTTTGGCTCAAACACTCCTACCATGTATGCTGCTGCAACCAGTATAATCGCCAGTATTATGTTAAAAAGAGGTCCTGCAAATGCTATCAGTATTTTCTGCCATCTTGGTTTTGCTGTGAAGGAGCGGGGGTCTGTGTGGGCCTCTTTTTCACTCTCCCCCTGAACAGGCTCTGTCATAGAGTCTTCACCATACATTTTTACATATCCACCTAAGGGGATAGCTGCAATCTGGTAAACAGTTTCCTTTCCTTTCCACCTGAATATGGGAGGACCAAAACCTATAGAAAATACCTCAACCCTCACGCCAAACATACGGGCAAATATAAAATGCCCAAACTCATGTATAGTTATGAGAACTCCTATCATTATCAGAAATGCTATTAAACTAAGCAACTTTGCCTCCCGTTTTTTTGAATAGATTTTTAAACAGTTTTTCTGTCTCTTCTATGATATTTATAACATCCTCATAGCTCTCAGGTTTTTTAAAACTTGCCTTCTGTAAAATAGTATCAACAGTATGGGAAATCTGTGTGAAACTTATCTCTCCTTTTAAGAACATGTCCACTGCAAGCTCGTCAGCTACTGTAAGGACAATTGGATAAAAACTTCCTCTTTCCCCACACTCTCTTGCTATTTTAAGGAGGGGAAATCTGTTTTCATCTGGTTTATAAAACTCTAAAGGGCTGACATCAAAAAGACCGACAGAGTTTGCCCCTGTCTCCCATCTGTCAGGATACGATATTGCATAACCTATAGGAATTCTCATGTCAGGACAGGACAGGTGGGCAGTTATGCTTCCGTCAATAAACTCAACTAAACCGTGAACGATACTCTGGGGTGAACTACCGCTTCTATTTTCTCGTAAGGCATATCAAACAGGTAGTGGGCTTCTATAATCTCTAAACCCTTGTTCATCAGTGTTACCTATCTGTCTACTGTTACCTTTTTCCCATCTTCCATTTTGGATGTTTTAGTGCATCTTCTGGTGTGATGCCTTCAAGGTTTTTCACATTCCAGAAAGGTCCTCCAGATGCTGTGAGAATAATCCTTTTTACCTCTTCTTTTTTTCCAGCCTGAAGACACTGGAAGATAGCACAGTGTTCACTATCAATGGGAATAATCTCAGAATACTTTTCCTTCAGCACTTCCCCAAGACATATGATAGCTTCTTTGTTTGCAGTGGCCAGTCTTCTGTTTTTCTTAAGAAGCAGATATGTAGGTTTAATTCCTGCTATTCCTGCAATACCATTTATAAATATATCAGCATCAATCTCTGCCAGTTCATGTAGACCTTCCTCTCCAGATAAAACCTTTACTCCTCTGACAGGGGAATACTCCTTTATGTAAACAAACTCTGGTCTGAACTCTTCTATCTGCTGAAGGAGTTTTTCAGACAGTTTTGATGCGGCCAGAAGTTTTACCTTTAGTTTTTCTGTATATCTCCTGACAATCTCAAGTGTCTGGGTTCCAATGGAACCTGTTGAGCCAAGCAGTGCAATACCTTTCATCAGCTCGCAGCCCCAAATATATGACCTAATATCTCGTTTTCTTCTTTGTATCCTACAAATTCTACCCTATCGTTTATTACAACCTTTGGCACTGTGGAAACGGTGTATTCCACTGCAAGGTCTGAGAATGCATAACAGTCTATTGCTGTTGCTGTTATGTAATCACTGACCATAGCAAAACTGAAAATCTTCAGCATCAAGGGAGGGCACCAGCCACAGCTTTTTGTTATAAAAATTTTTATATTCACAGGTCTATCTAACTCTTCCAAAAACTCGACTGTCCTCTCTGTCAGGTCATAATCATTCCTTGAGACACATCAGGATACTCTGTACAAAAGCAGGGAATTCACCACCGTCAGGTTTTCCCATAAATCTTATTCCAAAATCTTTCTCTTTTATCTGAATGGAGATACAGGGATACCCTTCACATGATAAACCTTCTGACTCTACAAACTCTATCTTTTCTGACAGGGATATTATCTCCTGCAGGAGATTTTTTGTTTCTTCACTTTCTCTGTCTTCTCTGCCGTGGAAAACTAAAACCACAGGTTCTATAAGCTTTTTTAACTCCTTTCTCAGGTTTTCCTTTACACTTTCAGAAAACATTCTTCCTCCAGCTTAGAAAATAACAAAATCTTATTATAATATAGTCTGTTAAAAACTTTCTGTGGAGAAAATTATGTGTGGAATTATAGGATACGTTGGAAAGAGAAATGCAGTTCCAGTTCTTTTGTATGGTCTTCAGAGACTTGAATACCGGGGTTACGATTCTGCTGGTATTGCAGTTATAGAAAATTCAGGAAACAAAATAGTTGTTGAAAAACAGGTAGGAAAGATAAAAGACCTTCAGGAGCATATGTGGGGAAAGAAGATAGAAGGGCATACAGCCATAGGGCATACCAGATGGGCCACACACGGGACGCCTACCATTGAAAATGCTCATCCCCACACAAGTCAGAGAGGGACAATATCAATCGTCCATAACGGAATAATAGAAAACTACCTTGAGCTTAAAGAAAAACTGATAAAAAAAGGTTACAAATTCCGCTCAGAAACAGATACAGAAGTTATAGCACATCTTTTTGAGGACCTGTATACAGGAGATCTCCTTGAGACAGCTTTTAAAGTTGCTGAAAAACTTGATGGGGCTTATGCAGTAGGAGTTGTATCAACATATGAACCTGATAGGATTATTGCCATAAAAAAGGGAAGCCCGCTGATAATAGGACTTGGAAAAGACGAAAACTTTATAGCTTCAGACATTCCTGCAGTTCTTGAGTATACAAAAGATTTTATAGCACTTGAGGATGGAGAGATAGCTTTAGTAACAAAAGACAGAGTTGAGGTTTATAACCCTGAAGGTAAAAAGTTAGAGAAAAAACCTTTCCATGTAACATGGGATGTATCTGTTGCAGAGAAGGCAGGATACAAACATTTTATGCAGAAAGAGATACATGAACAGCCGAGAACTGTTGGAGATACAATAACAGGATTTTCCTCCTCAAAGGATGAGAAACTGTTTGAAATGCTGAAGGATATAAACAGGCTATACATCATAGCCTGCGGAACGTCATACCACGCTGCTCTTGTTGGGAAGTTCTGGATAGAAAGGTTTGCAAAAATTCCAGTTGAGGTTGATTATGCCTCTGAATTTAGATACAGGGACAGGATAATAGACGACAGGACGGCCATTTTGGGGATAAGCCAGTCAGGGGAGACAGCAGATACCAGATTTGCCCTTTTAGATGCAAAAAAAGAAGGGGCAAAAGCGATGGAGAGACTGTGAATGTTGTGGGCAGTTCCCTCTCAAGGGAGGCTGACCACGTCCTTTACACATACTGTGGTCCTGAAATCGGCGTTGCTGCAACAAAAACCTTTACAGCCCAGTTAGTGGCACTGCTCCTGCTGGCACTGGAGACAGGCCTAAAAAAGGGAACTATCACGTATACAGAATACAAAAAACTACATGAAGAGCTAATCCATATACCTTCTAAAATAGAAAAACTCCTTAAAAAAGATAAGGAGATAAAAGAGCTTGCCTACAGATACATGAATGCGTCAGACTTTCTGTTTTTAGGCAGGAATATAAACTATCCTATAGCTTTGGAGGGGGCATTGAAGCTGAAGGAGATATCATGCATCCATGCTGAGGGCTATCCAGCTGGGGAGATGAAGCACGGGCCTATAGCCCTGATTGACGAAAAAATGCCAGTTGTGTGCGTTATTCCCCGGGACAGAAACTACGAAAAGATGTTCTCAAACATACAGGAAGTAAAGGCAAGAAAAGGAAAGATAATATCTGTGGCAACAGAAGGGGACAGACAGATAGGAGAGCTTTCTGACGATGTTGTATACATACCTGAAACTTCCGATTATCTGTATCCTGTTTTAACGGTCATACCTCTTCAGATGCTATCCTACCACATTGCTACACTTCTTGGAAAAGATGTTGACCAGCCGAGAAACTTAGCAAAAACAGTGACAGTAGAATGATAAAAGCAGAAGGGTATCTGCGCAGGATTTTAAGAGTTAAAGGAATACCAGCTGAAAGAAAAGATAGCTTGATTTTTCTGCCAGAAGTGGAGGAAAATTTTAAAAAACAGATACTGGGTAGATGTTGTGGAAAACTTAGAGGCTATTACTGAATATCAGGGGATAGGGTGTTATTTTTCAGCAAAAATAATTAGGAGACTGTTTTGGATAAAAGCAAAATCATATATCTACAGATACTTATAATCTCTTCTTTCGTTTCTATTTCTCTTTTTGAGGTTTTTGTAGGGATAGGACTTTTATGGGCTCTGTGGGAAAATTTTAAGGCAAGGCAGTGGGAAGGGAGGCTAAAATATCCTGTCTGGATTTTTTCTGGGGTTTCTGTGGTATCTACTGTTTTGTTTGCCCCTAAGATGATTTTAAAGGCTGTAGAAGAGGGACTTTTTCAGCTTATTTACTTTTACAGGGCACAGATAGATAAAAAAGCAGTGAAGAATATTCTGTTTTTGTTTATATTGACTGGTATTTTACTGGTTCCTGTAATTTTTTACAGGTATTTTTCAGAAGGAAAGCCCCTTGCAGTATGGGGAAGCACCTTTGAGGTGGGACAGTTCTATGCAGAGTTTGCCCTTTTTGCTGTTTTATTGGGAGTTGCTGCATGGAAAGTGAAAGATAGAAAAAAACTGATTTTTTATCTTTTTTTGTTTGCTCTGTTTTCTTTTATCTTGATTTTAACCCACAGGCGTTCTCCTCTCCTTGGATTTTTTGTTGTGTTTGTTTTGACCACTTTTGTCCTGAACAAAAACGGTATTATAAACAGAAAAATCTTTTCAGCCCTTCTGATAGCCCTTACAGTTGTAGGAGTGTCAGGATACGCATATCTTTCTCAAACAGACATCCGGTTTAAAACGCTGAACAACATAATAACAGGAAAAGAGCCTTTAAACTATCAGACTCTAAACAGAATAAGCAGTGCCCGGGTTGGTATCGGCTATGATGCTGTTAAAATAATACAGAATGACATAAAAGAAGGAAATTACATAAATCTTCTGATTGGACACGGCGTTCGCTCAGGATACTATCTTCCCCACGAGAGAAGTCCAGAAAACTGGTTAAAGTATGAATCTGTTTTTATACTGTCTGAGTTTATTGAAAAGGGTTTAGCTGGACTGTTGGCAGAGCTGTTTATTATATTTATTGCCTTTAAAACATTTTTAACAGTGAAGATAAGGGAAAATACAGATATAATTGCTTTAGGTCTGTTTATTCCCCTTCTTGTACATATTATTGGCTCTGTTTTTACCTTTTTCTGGGATGCACTGCTTCCTATGTATCTACTACTTTTTAAAACAGGTGAGCTATACTTTAAAAAAAGAACTGAAGAGGTAAAATGATATACTTAGACAGTGCAGCCACCACAGAGGTTTTTTCTGAAGTTTTGGACGCACTGAAAAATATTCATCAGGAATACTATGCTAACCCAAACTCTATACATCCAGATGGACAGAAAAGCAGAAGGGCAGTTGAAGAAGTAAGGAGATTTCTTGCTCATATAACAGATGCACAGGAAGAAGAGATACTGTTTACATCCTGTGCAACTGAGAGCAATAACACTGTTATAAAAGGACTGGCTGAAGCTTTTCCTGAGAAAAACCATATCATCATCTCTCCTATTGAGCATAAATCAGTTTTAAATCCTGTTAAATATTTAGTAAAAAAAGGGATAAAGGTTGATTTTCTTAAAGTGGACAGAAATGGCATCGTTGAGATTGATGAAATCCAAAAAAGGATAACACCAAAACACTGTTTGTAAGTGTGATTCACGTTAATAACGAAACAGGTGTTATTCAGGATTTAGAGACTATAGGTAAACTGTGCAGGGAAAGGGAAGTTCTGTTTTTTTCTGACACTGTTCAGAGCTTTGGGAAAATGGATGTTCCCTTTGGGTATCTGGATTTTTTCTCCATTTCTGGACATAAGATTAATGCTCTTAAAGGGACAGGTGTTCTGAAGAGGAGGAGAGAGATTCCGGTTGTTCCTCTCCTCCATGGAGGAGGACAGGAGTTTGGTCTCAGGTCAGGAACAGAAAACACAGCAGGAATAATATCCCTCAAAATGGCTGTTGAAAAGTGGATGAAGGAAAAGAAAAAGTTCTTAGAAAGAAGCAGAAAGAAGCAAAA
>JAUZSJ010000018.1 GCA_030949555.1 Persephonella sp.
TCTTAAAAGCTATAGCTATCTGATAAGCAATCTCTTTTTTAGGTATATCTTTTTCTGTAAAAAGACCAGTTGAGTATAGTTACAGGTCCTGTTAACATTCCTTTTACAGGTTTATCTGTTAAACTTTGTGCAAAAACAATCTCTTTTACAGTCATAGCTTCAGGTCTTGAAACATCTCCGTATATAATAGGTGGTCTCTACACATCTTGTTCCGTAAGACTGAACCCATCCGTTTTTAGTAAATGCAAAACCGTTCATCTTTTCACCAAAAAACTCAACCATATCTGTTCTTTCAAACTCACCGTGAACAAAAACATCAAGTCCAAGGTCTTCCTGTATCTGTATAGCTTTTTTAATCTGCTCTTTTATGAAGTTTTCGTATTCTTCAGCTGATATTTCCCCTCTTCTGAACTTAGCTCTCATCTGACGAACTTCTTTTGTCTGGGGAAAACTTCCAATTGTTGTTGTTGGAAATCTTGGAAGACCAAGCTCTTCAATCTGTTTTTTGTATCTTTGTTTAAATTCTTGAGGTCTTTTTATTTCTTCGCTATCTATGTTTTTAATAGCTTCTCTTACTGCTTCATTTTTAAACTCGTCTCTTATTGCTTGAAGAGTTTGTGCTGGAGCATCTTTACCTTCATTTATTATTTGTTTTAATGCTTTTACTTCCTCTAACCTTTCATCTGCAAATGATAAAAGGCTGATTAATCTATCATCTAAATGTCCTTTTTCTGGCTCTAATGAAACTGGTAGGTGAAATAGTGGAGCTGCATTTGATAATATAATTTTATCTCCATCTACGTGCCTTTTAATTTCCTCTATTAGTGCCAATACTTCCTATAATCAGTTTTCCAGGGGTCTCTACCTGAAATAACCCCAGCCTGTAGTTTTTTATCCTTTGGAAAACCGTATTTTTTAGATTTTTAAGGTTTTCATCATTTACAACAAAGTCAAGCCCTATACCTGAAACTGGTAGCTCGTTTGTTATTCTTTCAAAATGGTCTAAGCTTTCATAGTATGTATGAACAAAAATCTCAATGTTATTAATACCATCTGTTATCACTTTATAAGCTTCTATTAATGCATCTACTTTGTCTTCATCTAAATCTAAAACAAGTGCAGGTTCGTCAAACTGAATGGTTTTTACTCCTTCATCCTGCAGTTCTCTTAACATCTGGTTATAAACAGATGCTATTTCTAAAAGTAGTGGCTTAAACTTTTCGCTTTCTTCTGCTTTAACCATCTTCATTAAAAGTGAGCTTTCTTGCTTTTCATAAACCTTTGAAAGCATTAAGTATGTAAATGCACCAACTAAAACAGGTTTTGTTTCAATTCCAAATTTTTCCTTAGCCCATTTGTAAGATGTTAAAGGTCTGTTTTTAACAAGCTTAAAACCACCTGTAAGCTCTGGTACTATATAGTGATAGTTTGTATCAAACCACTTTGTCATTTCACAGGCAATAGCGTCTTTTGTTCCTCTTGCCATTGCAAAGTATCTATCAAGGCTATCCTGTATATTTTGAAATCTCTGCGGAGCAGCATCAATCATAGTTGTAATATCCAAAACAAAGTCGTAAAGAGAAAAGTCGTTAGACGGAATATAATCTAAATTTGCATTTATTACTTTTTTCATCCTCTCAATGTCTACTTCTTCTGCCCTTTTTAACATTTCCTCTTTTGAAATTTCTCCTTTCCAGTAGCTTTCTACTGCCTTTTTTAACTCTCTATTAGCTCCTATTTTAGGATATCCAAAAACAGTTGTTTTAATTGCCATTTTTCTCTCCTCCTTATGCAAATGCAAATTATTTGCATTTATTAAAGCATAATTTTCTTTCAAATGCAAACTATTTGCAAAAAACAGGGGGAGCTATATTTTTAATACTGTAAGGTGTTAAAATATCTTAAAAAAGAGGTTTTTAATGGGAGAGCAGAAATTATCTATACCTAAAGGCTACAGAAAAACCAGACAGAGAGAAGCCATCCTGAAAGTTTTAGAAAAGGCAGAGTATCCCATCAATGCAGAGCATATATTTATGGAGCTTGAAAATAAAGGAATTGAGATAAGCCTTTCTACTATTTACAGAAACTTAGAGATGCTGACAAAGGAAGGACTGTTGTAAAGTCATACATGATGTAATGAAGACTAAAGCCAGATTTGCCCTGCCAGACAAAAAGAACTACCTTGTGTGTGAAAAGTGTGGGAAGATTGTGATAATTGACAACTGTCCTTTTGATAAATTTAAAGAAGAACTGATAGAGGTTCATGGTTTTGATATAACAGGTCATTCCATAGAGGTTTACGGTGTCTGTCCTGAATGTCAGAAAAAAGGATGAGCTGTTCCTTGAGGAAGCTTATAAAGAAGCTCTCAAAGCATACTCCTTAGACGAAGTTCCTGTCGGTGCAGTTGTTGTAATGGATGGAGAAATTGTAGGGAGAGGTTTTAACAGGAGAATTACAGACAGCAGTGCTATATCTCATGCAGAGATTATCGCCATAGAAGATGCATGTAAAAAAACAGGAAGCTGGAGGCTTGACGGGGCAACCCTTTATGTCACAAATGAGCCTTGTCTGATGTGTGCTGGAGCAGTTATGCAGTCAAGAATATCAAGGGTTGTTTTTGGTTCGTTAAATGAAAAAACGGGAGCTGTTGTAAGTAGACTCAGAGTTTTTGATGAAAAAAAACTGCCTTTTAAAGTAAAATATGAGTATCTTAAACATGAAAAAAGCATACAGATATTAAAAAGATTTTTTAAAGAAAAACGGGAGGCACAGTGGGAAGGTTCGTCCTGATTGTTTTTATTGTTTTTATAATAATCATTGATATCTATCTCTTTAAACAGATTTTTTTCACAGGGAATAATACACCTGAAGAGAAAACAGTAGAAATCAAAAAGGGAACACCTGTGGAAAAAAGCACTGGGGCACAAGCAGAGATTAAAACAATCCCATCAGCAAAAGAACCTCTGGAAGCTCCAAAAAAGAGGAGGCAGCCACTGCTGCAGGAGGAGAAACCTGTAAAAGAAGAGAAAAAATTAATGGTAAGAAAAGAGATTAAAACAAACGGCTACATGGTGGCAGATGTGTTTGTTAACCTGAGAGCAAAACCTGATGTTAATTCTGAGGTTGTTACTGTTATAAAAAAAGGAGCAAGGGTAAAAATAATAGGCAGAAAGGCAAAACACTGGAAAAAGCGGTCTCTGTATCCGTGTCAAATGGGAGAGGGGTTAGTGGTTGGAAGCCGACCGCCCGCTTTTACACTCTCGAAGAGAGTCTTAAAAATCTTCTGAGTAACTCATTGCTCTGCTATGCTTTTTCACTTTAGGAACTACAACAGTAATACCGTTTCTATCCATCACAATGCTGAGGCGGAAAATCTCACCGTTTCTTTCAACAGTAAAACGCGTGTATCTCTGAGAAAGAAGGCAGCATCTTCTTTTCTGTTGCTTCAGTTTTATGGAACAATACGAAAACCATTTTTCTTCAACAACCGGATTAAACTCTCCGCAGAAAAGAATCTATCTGAAAAGCAGGAATAGTTTCTGCTTATCATTGGGGTACCTGCATTGTGAGACAGTGAAATCCTCCAAGTCCAACAAGTATATCATAGGCATATATACCTATCACTTTCCTTTCAGGAAACAGTTTCTGCAGTATCTGGACTGCAATCTCATCCTCTTTACAGTTAAATGTAGGAACTATAACATGGCTGTTTGTTATGTAGAAGTTTGCATAACTGGCAGGAAGCCTGTATGGAGCATCAGCATCTGGATACTGGTAATAAACAGGCTCTGGCATAGGGAGGGTAACAACTTTAAGGGGGTTGCCTTTAATATCTGTAAATCCCTTTAGTCTTTCAAAGTTTTCCATAAGGGGCTCGTAATTTGGGTCTTTTTTATCTTTTTCTATAACGGTAACAACTGTATCCTTTTTAACAAATCTGGTTATGTTGTCCACATGTCCGTCTGTATCATCCCCCACTATTCCCCCTTTAAGCCACAGGATTTTTTTGACTCCTAAATACCTTTTCAGATTTTCCTCTATCTCTTCTTTACTCATATCAGGATTTCTGTTTTTGTTTAAAAGACAGCTCTCTGTTGTTATTAAAACCTCTTCACCATTAACCTCTACAGCTCCTCCTTCTAAAACCATATCAACATCCACTTTTTTAATACCTAACAGCTGAGGAATCCTCTCTCCAGCTTTCTGGTCTTTCTCATAGGGGTACTTTTCTCCCCATGCGTTAAATCTGAACTTCAGTGCTACAGTTTCTCCGCTTTCATCTTTTACAAAAATAGGACAGTAATCTCTGCACCATACATCGTCTGTCTCATTTATAAATATGTGTATATTTTCTTTTTTAACCTCTGACACAGCATTTAGTCTATTAATCAAATCCTTTTTGTCCTCTTCACTGTTTACATTGATAAAAACTTTCTCTGACTGTGATATAACAGCCACCATCTTTACAAATGTTTCTCTTGCACCTTCTAATCTATCAAAAAAGTTTTCGTAGGAATGGGGATATGTAGTAATCGTTCCTCTATGTCTTTCCCATTCTGCAGGCATTCTGTACCTGTTCATATCTCCTCCCTTGAAAAGTCAGGAATGAATATTTTATCAGAATGATTTAAATCATTCTGTTTCTTAATCACACAAAAGAACTTAATTTAATAAAAAAGGAGGCTTGATATGGGTATAAAAAAAATTCAGCCAAAGGAACATTTAAAACCAGAGGGTCTTGTTGGTATTTCTGACGAGCAGATTGAGGTTCATTTTGAAGCTCACTACAAGGGATATGTGGCAAAGTATAACGAAATACAGGAAAAGCTTGCAGACATTAACTTTGCTGATAGAAGCAAAGCAAACCAGAACTACTCTGAATACAGAGCACTGAAGGTGGAAGAAAGCTTTAACTACATGGGTGTTGTTTTACATGAGCTTTATTTTGAGCATCTGACGGCAGGTGGTAGAGGAAAACCGTCTGAGGAACTTGAAAGGGCAATTAAGGAAAGTTTTGGCTCTGTTGAAAACTGCAAAAATGAGATAAAAGCAACAGGAATTGCATGTAGAGGATGGTCCCTGCTTTCTTACGACCTTTACAACAAAAAGTTAGTTGTTAACGGACTTGATGCCCACAACCAGCTTGGTATGGTAATGACAGTCCCTCTCATTATATTAGACGTATATGAGCACGCATATTACATAGACCAGAAAAACAAAAGACCTCCATATATTGATGCATTCTTCCAGAATTTAGACTGGGAAGTGGTAAACAGGAGATTTGATAAACTCTCATAAGTATGATTTAAATATTTGCATGAAAAGGATTTCCTTTATAGTTCTTACCATATGGGCTGTCATTTTTATTGCAGGGTGGAATATTTCTAAACTGTTTCCAGATTATCAGTTTCTTAGCTTTTACGGTTTTCCGATTGACACAAAAATTCTGATTACTTTCCTTCTACAGATACTTGCTGTGGGGGGATACTTTCATTTTCGTCAGAAGGAAAACCTGAAAGACGCATTCCTGAGGTCCTTCATATTTAACTTTCTGATATACATGGTTTATTTTCTCCTTGTGTGGAGGGCAAACTCTGTATGAAAGTAGTTTTAACAGGAAAACCGGGAATAGGTAAAACAACTGTGATAAAGAAGGTTGTCCAGAAATTAAAAGGAAAAGCAGAAGGTTTTTTCACTGAAGAGTTCAGGGATAAAGCAGGAAGTAGGATAGGATTTAATGTGATAACCCTTGACAAAAAAAAGACTCTTCTTGCCAGTAAAAAGATAAAAACTCCTTTCAAAGTGGGTTCTTATAGTGTGAATTTAGAAGAGTTTGAAAAAGTTGTCGTTCCTGCTATTGAAAAGCATATAACAGCAGAAGCATCATCATTATTGATGAGGTAGGGAAGATGGAGCTGTTTTCAGGTAGATTTGTCCAGATTGTAAAAGATATTTTTTCTGACAAAAACACCACAGTTATTGCAACAGTTCCTGTAAAAAATGTCCATCCCATTATCAGATGGATAAAAAAAAGGCCTGACATCTTGCTTATTGAAGTTAACCACAAAAATAGAGGATACCCTCCCACAAAGAATTTTAAAGCTGGTTGAAAAAGTTGAAAGGCAAAGTGGTGCTTCTTGGAACTTCTTCTGCAATGCCTAACACCTGGAGAGAAACAACAGTGGTACTTTTTTGCAGTATAAAGGAAAAGGATTTCTGTTTGACTGTGGAGAGGGAATCCAGAGACAGATTATGAAAGCAGGGTTCAACATATACAGTCTTGATTATATATTTATATCCCATCTCCACACAGACCATATATTAGGACTTCCCGGTCTGATTGAGACACTGGACATATACGACAAAAGTAATATAAAAATCTTCAGTCCTGATGGAATAGAGGAGTTTTTAAAATGTTTTTTTTTTGACCAGTTTTACACTCCAGAAATAAAGATTGAGATAAAAAGTTTAGAAACAAAAGATACACCTTTCAGCGTAATAGATAACTCTGAATTTTCTGTAGTAGGAATTAGTCTAAATCACATAATTGAATGCACAGGTTTTTCTTTTATTGAAAAACCTAAGAGGAAATTTGTAAAGGAAAAAATAGAGGAGCTGAAACTTAAAACTGAAGATTTTATAAACCTGAGGAAAAAAGGCTACATTAAGAGAGATGGAAAAATCGTCACAGAGGAAGAGATAACAGAGGAAATAAAGGGATTTAAATTTACATACATACCTGACACATACAAAACGGACAACATCATAAAACTTGCAAAGGACAGCGACATTTTAGTAATAGAATGTACATATTTAGATGAAGAGGAAAAGGCAGGAAAATACGGTCATCTTACGCTTGATTACATAATAGAAATAACTCCTGAGCTTAACTGCAAAAAGATAGTTCTTACACATTTCAGCAGAAGATACAAAAACCTTGAAAAGTTTATGAAAAAGATAAGAAAGTCAGGATTAAAAAATATTGTATTGGGGGAAGACTTTATGATTTTTGATTTTTAATCTATCCATATTTTTGTTATATCTCCATAGCTGTCAACCCTTCTGTCTCTAAGAAAAGGCCACATCTTCCTGAATTCCTCTATCTTTTGAAGGTCAACTTCAGTTATAAGAATTTCCTCATCTTCCTGAGAAGCCATTTTTATAACCTCACCGTAAGGATTTGCCACAAAACTGCTTCCCCAGAACTGAATACCACTGTTTCCATCTGGGGAAGGTTCAAAACCTACCCTGTTAACAGCAGCTATATAAACTCCGTTTGCCACTGCATGCCCTTTCTGAACAGAGAGCCACGCATTAAACTGACTTTCTCCAAATTCATCCTTCTCTTCAGGAAGCCATCCTATAGCTGTTGGATATAATATAATCTGGGCTCCTTTCATCGCTGTAATCCTCGCAGCCTCAGGAAACCACTGATCCCAGCAGATAAGGGTTCCTACCCTACCGTACTTTGTGTTAAAAACTCTGTATCCAAGGTCTCCGGGAGTAAAGTAAAATTTTTCATGAAAGTGTGGGTCGTCAGGGATATGTATTTTTCTGTACTTGCCTGAATAACTACCATCAGCATCCAAAACAACCACAGTAAGCGATACAGTCCCTCTGTCCTTTTTTCAAACAGAGAAGCTATGATAACAATGTTTCTGCTTTTTGCTATATCTGATAGCAGTTTAACTGTTTGACTGTTTTCATCTATTCTTTCTGCAAACCTGAAGTAGTTCCAGTCTTCCACCTGACAGAAATATTTAGTTTTGAATAGTTCCTGTGTGCATACAATCTGTGCTCCTCTATCAGTAGCCACTTTTATAAGCTCAACAGTTTCTTTCAAAATTTTCTTCAGGATTTTCCTCTGCTGATGTCTGGAGCAGTCCCAATGATACTTTCAGTTTTCCACCCTCCTGAAATTTAAAAATATTATAAAAAAAGACGGGACAAAAGTCCCCCCTGTTATGATACTTTCTCTTTTTCCTTTACTCTAAACACAAGCTCCCCATTTTCTTCATCAAGAACAACTACATCTCCCGGTTTAACCCTCCTTTTCAGAATTTTTTCTGACAGGGGAGTTTCTACATACTTCTGTATAGCTCTTCTTAATGGTCTTGCTCCATAAACAGGGTCGTATCCAAGTTTTGCTATCAGCTCTTTTGCCTTATCTGTAGCCTCAATCTGTATGTCTCTTTCAATAAGTCTCTTGTTAAGATTTCTCAGCATCATGTCTACAATCTGCAGCAGTTCTTCTTTAAACAGTGGTTTGAATACTAATATCTCATCAAGTCTGTTCAAAAATTCTGGTCTGAAGTAGTTTTTCACCTCTTCTAAGACCCTTTCTTTTGCTGTTTCAAACTCTTTTTCAATTGTTTTCTCATCTGCATCGAAAGGTATCAGTGTCAGATACTGGCTACCTATGTTAGATGTCATTATGATTATAGTATTCCTGAAGTTTACAGTTCTTCCGTGGGAGTCTGTAAGTCTTCCGTCGTCAAGAACCTGCAGGAACAGGTCAAAAACCCTTGGATGGGCTTTTTCTATCTCATCAAGGAGAAGGACAGAGTATGGCTTTCTCCTCACTGCTTCTGTCAGTTTTCCTCCTTCTTCGTATCCAACATATCCTGGAGGTGCACCAATCAGTTTTGCTACAGAATGTTCCTCTTTAAATTCAGACATATCAAGCCTTATCAGTGCGTCTTCGTCTCCAAAGAGGAGTTCTGCAAGGGCTTTCGCAGTTTCTGTCTTTCCAACACCTGTAGGTCCAAGGAACATGAACGATGCGAGAGGTTTTCTTGGGTCTGAAAGACCTGCTCTTGCCCTTCTGATAGCTTCTGCTACAGCCTTTATCACATATTCCTGGTCAACAACCCTTTTGTGCATCTCTTCTTCAAGATGCAGAAGTCTTTCCATCTCTTCCTCTTTCAGTTTAGACAGTGGAATGCCTGTCCAGTCAGACACAACCTCTGCAACGTCATCTCCTGTAACAACAGTTCTTTCAGCTATTTTATGCTCTAACTCTTTTATCTCTTTTTCTAACTTTGCCTTTTCTATCTTCAGCTCTGTCTCCTTCTCGTAATCTCCTGACTCTGCAGCTTTTATTATTTGCTCTTCTAATTCCTCAAGTTGTTTTCTCAACTGCTCAAGTCTCACATGTTCATTGTCAGATTTTGACATAAGCTCTTAAGCTCTTTTTCAAGTTGTGCCTTTTCTATCTTTAGCTGGGCTTCTTTTCGTAATCACCATCTAAAGATGCCTGAACAATCTGTTCGTCTAACAGCTTTATCTTTCTCTCCAACTCTATAACCTCTGGCGGAGCATAAACTAACTTCAGTTTTTTCCTTGCACATGCCTGGTCAAGGGCATCTATAGCCTTATCTGGCAGTTTCCTGTCCTGTATGTATCTGTAGGTCAGTTTCGCTGCTGCCTCAAGGGCAGAATCATCTATCTTAACACCGTGATGTTGCTCTAACTTTGGTCTGGAGAGCTCTGAGTATCTCAACTGTTGTTTCAACGTCAGGTTCTTCAACCAGGACAGGCTGGAATCTTCTCTCTAATGCAGGGTCTTTTTCTATATACTTTCTGTATTCATCTAATGTTGTGGCTCCAATAACCCTCAGCTCTCCTCTGGCTAAAGCAGGTTTAAGAAGGTTTCCTGCATCTGTGGAGCCTTCTGCTGCTCCAGCTCCAACAATCGTGTGAAGTTCATCTATGAACAGTATGATGTTTCCTTCAGATTTCTTTATCTCATCTATAATTCCTTTTAACCTCTCCTCAAACTCTCCTCTGTACTTTGTTCCTGCAAGAAGTGCTCCCATGTCAAGGGCAAGAATTCTTTTATCAAACAGTTCCTCTGGAACTTCTTTGTTCACAATCTTCTGGGCAAGTCCTTCAACAATTGCTGTTTTACCGACTCCTGCTTCACCTACCAGAACTGGATTGTTCTTTGTTCTTCTGAGAAGTATCTCAATAACCTGCTGTATTTCCTTTCCCTTCCTATAACAGGGTCTAACTCTTTCCTCTCTGGCAAGCTAGCTAAATCAACGGTAAATCTCTCTAATGGAGATTTTTCTTCCTCTCGCCATCTCTTTCTGAATATTTTCTCCATTCATCTCTTTCCTTTCCTCCCTGTAAGTATTTGTTCTAATATTTTCCCTGCAATGGTTTCCTTTGCTTCAATCAAAGCAGTAGCTATATATAAAGGTTTTACCAGTGTCTCTCCACTTTCAAGAGCTTTTTTCTCTGCAGTTTCTAAAACTTTAATCAAATAATTAGAGTAAACCTTTCCTGTTTTTGTTCCAAGGGATTCTTCTGCAATCTTTACAACAATTCTGTCTGGTGATATTCCTAAATCTTTTATCTGTCTGATAAAATCAGAATTCTCTATTACTCTGTAAAGCACCGAGGACAGAGCAATATCACCAGAAATAAATCTGTTAGCTGTATCTTCGTCTATTACTTGAAGCAGTGAATTTTTTATCCTTACAAGCTGGTTTTTCAAATCACTCTCATACCTGACAAGCCTCTCGTATTCCATCCTTGCTGAGCTTCCAAACCCTCCCTAGAATGAAGTTTCCTCATATCTGAGCTCATTCTCTAACTGCTTTTTGCTGAAGCTACTTTTTTAAGCTCTTCCTGTATCTTTTATAACATCGTTTTTTATACTGGCCAGTTGAGACTGAAGGTCTTTTATATATCTTATGTAGTCCAATGTTGATTTGTCTATCTGACTGTAAAGGTCAGTAAGATATTCTTCAAATTTCTTCTTCAGGTCTTTTGTGTCTATCCCCCTTTTTTCTAAAACTTTTCTGAGGGGGGAATCCTCTCTACTTATCAATGCCATAAGCAGATGGTCTGTATCTACAAGTCTGTCTTTTCTTTTATCTACTATCTGTTTTGCAGTCTCTAAAATCTCTTTAGACCTTTTGTCTAACAGATTTTCACTAAACATCTCATCCTCCATTTTAGTATAGTATTATAAAATTTTTTTAGTGTTTGATTATAAATATAATATCAGACAGAAAAATGTGCGACCTTTTTTAGTGAGAAAGAACCTGCTGAATGTTAAGTTCTGTTTTTCTTCAGCTCTTCAAGAAAACTCATAAGTTCTGTAGGGGAACGGAAATACTATTGTCTTTGCATTTTTCTGACCGATTG
>JAUZSJ010000019.1 GCA_030949555.1 Persephonella sp.
ATGACCATTGAAATCTGTTGTATGGAGGAGGCTTTATCACAGAAATCTCTTCCCCTTACCTGTTCAAGAATTTTCTGAACATCCCTCTCTGCAGTATATTTCTCCTTTCCATATGAATCAGCATATCAAACAGTGCAAACTTCTACCTGCCTCAGCATATGAAAGACTGTCTGACATATAAGTTTTTTTGACTCTTTAGCTTTTCAACTTCATCTCCTTCTGGTGTTGAAAGTTCTTCCCTGTCTTGTAGTGATACGCAAACTCTTTTAAAACCGATGGCTCGTGGCGCAAACTTCTAAAAACTGGGAGGGAAACTTCTACTGCATCCCATTCCACTCCAGATATCCTGCTGACAAATGGCTCTTCAACTCTGCTGAGGAGGTGATGAAGCGCATGTCCCATCTCGTGGAAAAGGGTTTCACATCGTATGGTCTGAGGAGGAAGGTCTATCCTGTGAGGAAGAGGAAAGTTGGCAACACAAAAGCTACAGGGGGAACTATTTTTCCTTCCATATTGCGGTGATAACCTGACCCATTCATCCATCCATGCTCCATCCCTTTTTCCCTTTCGGGCTTCCAAATCTAAATAAAGCCTTCCAATCAGATTTCCTTTTCTGTATAGATGGAAAACAGAAACTGTAGGATGCCATACAGGAACTTTTACTTCCTCAAAATCTAATTTAAACAGCTTTTTCAGAAAGCGAAACAGACCTTTTATCACTGAGTTTTTTTCAAAATAAGGCTTATAATCTTCATCGTTCACATTGAACTGCTGTTTTTTCAGCTTTTCTGCATAGTAGGCAAAGTCGTAAGCCTGAATGTCATCTTTAAGCCCTGTTTCTCTTGCAAACTGATTTAGCTGCTCATACTCTTTCTCAGCCTGAGGTCTGCTTTTGACAGCAAGCTCCCTCAAAAAGCTTATAACCTGCTGTGGAGATTCTGCCATTTTTTTAGACAGAGAAAGCTCTGCATAATTTTTAAACCCCAACAGTTTTGCAAGGTCATCCCTTAATAAAAGTATTTCTTCCAGTATCTGCTCATTCTGTGGAGCTCTTGTTACATACGCTCTGTGTCAGCTGCTCTCTCTTTTTTCCCTGTTTGAGCTCGTAACTCATGTATGATATGTAAGAAGGCTGGTGAAGGGTAAATCGGTAAACAACCTTTCCATCTACTTCTGTTTTTGCTGACAGCAGGTCTGAATCAGGAAGTTCCTTCACATCCTCATAATCCTCAATTATCATCTCATAGCTGTCTGTTGCATTGAGAAGGTTCTGGGCAAACTGGTTCTGAAGCTGTGAAAGTCTTATGTTTATCTTTTTTACCTTTTCCCTCTTGTTCTTCAGGCAGATCCAACACCCAGAAAGCTCAAAATCTTTTATTGTATCTTCTAACACTTTTCTTTTTTCTGGTGAAAGCTGGTCACCTTCCCTCTGCAGAATCTCTTTAAAGACTCTGTATATTCTCTCATCCTGATTTAAATAGGTGTAGTATTCTGTAATTACAGTAATCAGCTCTGTATATATCTCCTGCGTTTTGGGAGAGTTTTTCACGTAATTCAGATGGGATACAGGGAAAAACAACATTCCTAACCTTTCGTGGATAAGCTGATAAGGTGTTACAAAGTTTGCGTATGTTTTTTCAGGTATTGACAGAAGCTCTTCTATTTTTTCTCTGTTTTCCTGAATCTGATTTAAAACTAATTCTTTCTGTTTATCTATATTTTCTTCACTGATGGTAAACTCTGGGAACGATGCTTCCATGGAGACCTCCGTTTATTTTATTTCTAATCTATGGGCTTTCCCCACAAGCTCAAGGAAATGGGAATATCTTTTCCTTTTTAGATGTTCTTCTAAACCTTCAATCACTTTCAATGGAGAATATGGGTCATAAAAGTTTGCTGTTCCTATCTGGACTGCAACAGCCCCTGCAAGTATGTGCTGAAGTGCGTCCTGAGCTGTTGTTATGCCGCCAACTCCTATGATAGGAACTGAAGAACCGTATTTTTCGTAAACCTGATAAATCATCCTGACTGCCACAGGGAGGATTGCTGGTCCCGAAAGCCCCCTGGTTTTTAAGCCTATTATTGGTTTTTCTTTTTCAACATCTATTGCCATACCAAGAAGTGTATTTATCAGGACAAGTCCATCTGCTCCCCCTCTCACAGATGCCTCAGCTGTAACGGTAATGTCTGTAACATTTGGACTTAGCTTCACCAGAAGAGGTTTATCTGTAATCTGTTTCAGCTTTTTTACAAGGCTGTATAGAGTTTCCGGGTCTGAGCCAAAGGCTATACCTCCCTTTTTTACATTTGGACAGGAGACGTTCAGCTCCAATATATGAACTCCATCTGCCCTGTCTAAATGCTGTGCAACCTTAAGATACTCATCTTCATCTTCTCCAAAAATGTTAGCAACAATAACTGTGTCGTATTTTCTCAGCTGAGGAAGAATTTCCTTTACAAAATACTCTACGCCGGGATTTTGAAGTCCAATAGAGTTGAGCATTCCGCAGGGTGTTTCAACTATTCTCTGGGGAGGGTTTCCTGTTCGTGGTCTGTAAGATAGCCCTTTAACAACAACAGCTCCGAGGTTGGATATGTCGTAAAGGTTTTCTGCCACTTCTAAACCGTAAGAAAAACATCCAGATGCTGTCCATACAGGATTTTTGAATTTTATATTCCACAGGTTAAAGGAAAGTGGACTGTCTAAAGGGATGATTTTATTCTCCAAATTGCAAACCTCTACTATCGTTTGTTATTTAGGAATCTATAAGGTCATTTATTAATTTTACCCATTTTTCTGTAGTTTTCTCAAAAGAGTATTCTTTCGCTGTTTTCACAGCTTTTTCAGAGATTTTTTTATATTCCTCTTTTGATAAAGACAGCATCTTTTCCATTTTTTTTGTCAGACCTTCTTGGTCTCCTACTGGTACAGCAAAACCATTATATCCATCTTTCAGATATTCTCCTATACCACCTGCAAGAGTTGATAAAACAACTTTTCCAGAAGCCATAGCCTGAAGCAAAGCTCCTGCAATACCTTCTGAATTAGAAGCCAAAACAAAAAAATCTGCTCCCTGAAGTGAGCTTGTCTACATCTGGTCTAAAACCCAAGGGTTATAACCCTGTTCTTAAGTTCCAGCTCTTCAATCATTTTTTTTGCTTTTTCACTGTTTGTACCATTGCCCACAAATATTAATTTGCAATTTTCACAATTCAGATTTTTAAAAGCTTTTAGCAAAATATCTTGCCCTTTCCTCCACGGTTGCCAGTTGGCAACATTAATAAAAACTTTTTCATCACTCTTTAGTCCAAGTTCTTTTCTTATTTCATTTCTATAAACTGCTACAGGTTTGAATCTTGACAGGTCTATGCCACTTTCTATAGTTACCAATTTTTCAGGATAAAAATTGTTTTTCTTTAGTTCTTGCGTGACCTCTTTTGAAACTACAACTATTCTATCGGCAATAGAATATTTTATGTATTTAGAAATAGGAGAAGGAATATATCCAGAACGCCTCATGGCAATAATTTTTGGTTTTTTTCTCAAAAAGGGATAAACCACCCTTAGATAATTAAAAGACCATGAGGAGTTAGCAATAACAACATTGTAATTTCCTTTTTCTATTATATTGTAAAGTCTGATGTAATTTTTTATATTAAATCTTCTTTTGCTACCATTATCTATCTCATAAAATTTAAGTGGAACTTTACCATCTAACTTCTGAATCATCTCTTTATGTCCATAAGCAAGAGCTAAATCAACATGGAAATATTTAGATAACTCTCTGGTTATCAAATATGTCTGTTCTTTGGTTCCACACCATCCATGACTGTCAATTATTTCAAGAACTCTGATATCGATTCTTTTTTCCAAACAATCACCTCTGAAGTGTTATAATTTTTAGGTTTCAAATTATATCAGGAGCATGAAGATGCAAGCAAAAGGTCAGACTGTATTAGTTACAGGAGCTGCAGGTTTCATAGGGTGGAAAACCGCAAAATTCCTCCTTGAAGGTGGTTTCAACGTCGTAGGAATAGACAACATGAACCATTACTACGATGTGAAACTGAAAGAGTGGAGGAAAAAGGATTTAGAAAGATATGAAAACTTCAGATTTTTCCAGATAGATATTGAGAATTTAGGGGCTTTAAAGGTTCTGTTTGAAAGCTACGATTTTGATGCTGTTTTAAACTTAGCAGCACGGGCAGGTGTTAGATACTCTATGGAAAATCCCTATATTTATCTTCAGACGAATGCACAGGGGACACTGAATCTTCTTGAACTGATGAAAGAAAAGGGAATAAAAAAGATGGTTTTAGCCTCCACATCTTCCCTTTATGCAGGACAGCCTATGCCCTTCAAGGAAACAGTTCCTGTTAATACTCCCATCTCCCCTATGCTGCTTCCAAGAAGGACAGCTGAAGTGGATGGCTTATACATACCACTATCTGTATGGATTGGACATAACAGTGGTGAGATACTTCACCGTTTATGGACCTGCAGGAAGACCGGACATGAGTATATTCAGATTTATCAAATGGATAGATGAAGGAACACCTATCAGGCTGTTTGGTGATGGCTCACAGGCAAGGGATTTTACTTATGTTGATGATATTGCAAGAGGAACTATCCTTGCTATGAAACCTTTAGGTTATGAGATTATCAACCTGGGAGGAGGTAAAAATCCTATACCTCTGAAAACAATAATAAGCAAAATTGAGAATCTGCTCGGGAAAAAAGCTGTCATAGAATACAGACCTTTCCATAAGGCAGACATGAAAGAAACGTGGGCAGACATAAACAAGGCAGGTAAACTACTTGGCTGGAAGCCTGAAATCAGTATTGATGAAGGACTGGAAAGGACAGTTCAGTGGTATTTAGAAAACAGGGAATGGCTCAAAGATGTATCTGTAGACGAAGGAAAGGAAAACATCTGATTACATATTTTTACTCAGGTAATCTGAAAGGATTTTCTCAAGGTACAGACTTCCTTTTATTTTTAACTTTTTTAAGTTTTTAAAGCTTATAAACTTTAACTGCTGAAGGTATTTCAGGTGTCGGTAGCTGAGATTTCCTTTCTGTCTGGAACATTTTCTGCATACCACTCCACCTTCAGATATGGAAAAAAGCTGATAGTTATTCCTGTTAATGTCTTCTCCACATCTGACACACCGCTTCAGCTCAGGGTAAATTCCAGATAGATAAATCAGTTTTGCTAAAAAGTTAAGGCGAAAAATGTCTATCTCACAGCTGTCAGTCAGGTAGTACAGACTTTTTTTCAAAAATATAAACATCTTTTCATCTGGATATATAATGTACCTGTTAAATGTGTCAAACATATAACTGGCTGTCTGGAAGCGATTTAAATCTTTACATATTTCAATGCCAAGGGTCTTTGACCTGTCTATCTCTTTTATAAAAAATTTTTCTCTCTTTCTTATAAATACCCCTTTAAACCATGTAAAGGGCTCTGTGGAACTTATATAAGGAGATTTAAACAACTGTCCCTTTGGCAGATATATGTTTTCTTTCCCCTGTTTTCTCATATAAACAGTGATTGACACATCATAATCTCCAACATAAGACTTTCTCAGAACAATAGCTTCATCTTTTATCAGACTGCTCAAATATATCCCTTTTGAAAAATTTCAGGAAAAATAATATATTGATTTAGTCCTGAAATACAATTGGGAGAAAAGATGATAAAGAAGATTCTGTTTCTGATTGGGATTACTTTTACTTTTGTTTCATGTCAGAAATTAGATATCTCTGACCCTAACAATATGCTTATTGTTGCTTCACAGCTGGGGGATATAGATAGGGTAAGACTTGCTATCGCAAAAGGTGCAGATGTAAATTATCAGGATGAAAAAGGTGGGACAGCTCTCCACTGGGCTGTTTTTTATGGACATAAAGATATAGTTAAACTTCTCCTTATGCAGGGGGCAGACCCTCTGATTAAAGACAGAAATGGTATAACACCTGTTGATGTGGCAAAAATTAACCGGAAAAGGGAAGTGCTGAAAATTTTGATGGAATTTGTTAAGAAGTAACTATTTTTCTGCCCATGTATCAACTATCTCTGCTTCAAACTTTACAGGAACTTTTTTCAGTATAATTTTACCTGCCCTGAGCATACTTTCTGAAAGTATATCTTTTACTTTTTGAGCATCTGCTTCTGATGTCTCAACAACTATTTCGTCATGAACAAGATTTACAATACCAGCGTCAACATCTTTTTTTAACTTTCCAAAGAAAACAACAGCCATTTTCAGCATATCACTTCCAGTTCCCTGAACAGGGAAATTGACAGCTTCTGTGAATCTGTGAACTACCATTTTTCTTCCTAAAAGTGTGTAAACAGTAAGAGAATGCTTTTTAAACAGTTCCTGTTTAACCCTGTCATGCCAGTTTTTAAAGGCAGAATAAACCTCAAAAAATCTCCTGTGAAACTGCTCTGCATCTTTCAGGGATATGTCAATGCCGTAATTGTTCTCTGCATACTCCATAAGAGACTTTGGGGATATCCCGTATATAAGACCAAAATTTATTGCTTTTGCCATCTGCCTCTCTTCGTTTGATATCTCATCATAAGGTTTACCTAAAATCAGGGAGGCTGTAAATCTGTGGAGGTCTTTGCCTTCTGAAAAGCTTTTATCATTGTTTTTTCATTAACATACTCAGCAGCAATTCTCAGCTCTATCTGTGAATAATCTGCAACAACTAATTTCTTACCTTCCGGTGCTTTAAACAGCTTTCTGAGCTGCTGCGTTATATTCTGGAGATTTGGCTGGGATGAAGCCATTCTACCAGTTGGGGCTCCAATCTGTCTAAATGAGGAATAAATCCTTCCGTTTTTCAGATGAGAATGAAGTTCCTTCAGCTTGTCTAACATCTTCTTTTCAGACCTTATATCTATAAGCTGTTTTACCTGAGGCAGGTGGATATACTTTCTTAAAGCACTGTCCTGTGAAGAAAGAGAACCTTTCTGTGTTTTTGGAAGTTTTAAACCAAGCTTTGAGGTAAGCCAGTTTGTTACCTTGTGGGGAGAAATGGGTCAACTCCAGTATTTCTGACAAACTCAATATACTTTTTCTGGTAGTCAGTAGATACGCTACTGAGCATACTTTTTAGCTCCTTTTCATCAACAGGCATACCTTTTAGCTCTATCATAGCAAGCTCTGGAACAAACGCCATCTCCACAACAGCAACAGCATTATCCAGACAAAATGTCTCGTGTATTATTCCAGTAGCTTTATGAGGAGTTTTTATCAGGTTTAATCTATCTCTCAAAATAGGAATATCTCCCTTAGCACTTTTACGTCGTTAGCCGCATACTCAAGCTGTCTCTTCAGATAGGTTCCTCAGTCCCCATGCTGAAGACTGCTGTGTTTTGTCAATGCTGTTGTCTGTAAGCCTGTAAGTTACAGCCTGAAGGGAATGTTTTTCTTTACCGCTCTCAGATAAAAGCTGAGAGGCAATCATAGTGTCAAAAACAGTCCTGGGGGAAATATCAAAATTTGTTTTGAGAAATTTTATGTCAAACTTCAGGTTATGACCAACAATCCCTTTACTCTCAAGAACGGTTTTTAAATGCTCCCTGAACTCTGGAATAAAAAACATATCATAGATGTATATCTTTTCTGAGTTTCCTAACTGTATCAGGCGGACTCTGTCTGAGAAAAAATCTATATCTTTGAATGATTTTACAGCAACCTCTGTGTCTAAAAATAGATATCTATCTTTTTTGAAATCCTCCAGAGATTTAACAGCTTCTTCTAATCTGTATATGTAAACAAAATCTGCCATTACTCCTCTAATACCACTGCTGTTCCCCAGACAGCTATCATTAGCATAGATTGATACATCTCATAAGAGAAGCTTAAACCGATTATTCCGTTGGCACCTTTTTGTTTGGCTTGCATTTTTATCTCTTCCAGTAGCTCCTCTTTGTATTTTTCAAGTTCCTTTTCATAGGATTTTGCTCTTCCACCAACAAAATCCCTGACTTTTGCAAACAGGTCTCTTACCACATTGATACCTATAACTGCCTGAGCAGATACAACACCTCTATACTCTAATATATTTTTTCCCTGAACATAATCTGTCGTTGTCAGTATCATACTTTAATTTCCTCAAATGTTATAAGAGCAGCTCCATTATCCATAAGAAATTCAACTGCCCTTTCCGAGTCTCCTTCGTTCACATCAACTCCTTTGATACCATCTTCCAGTACAAACACCTGATATCCTAAATTGACACCTCCAAAAGCTGTATTTTTAACGCAGTAGTCTGTTGCCACTCCTCCAACAAATACCCTCTTTACTCCCCTTTCTCTGAGTAATTTATCTAAAACTGTTCCCTGAAATCCTGAGTATGCATCAAAATCTCTGCTGTAACCTTTGGAGATAATAAATTTATTGTCAGGAGGTATAAAAAGCTCAGGATGGAACCGGGCTCCTTCTGTGTCCTGAATACAGTGAGGAGGCCATATACCTCCGTATCCTCTAAAAGATATATGATTCTCAGGATGCCAGTCTCTCGTAAAAAACACCGGAAGACCTCTATTTGAAAACAGTTTTATATACTGATTTAAAACAGGGATTATTCTGTCTCCATCTGGAACAGGCAGAGCTCCTCCCGGCATAAAATCATTCTGCATATCTACAACAATAAGTGCATCTTTACCTGTCAGCTTAACCTTCATGATACGCCCTTTTACTCATTTTCTTCCTCTAACTCTTTACACTGGATACACAACCGGGCAATAGGTCTTGCCTTTAGCCTCTCGTAAGGTATTTCTGCTCCACACATCTCACATATACCGTATGTCCTCATACTCTATTTTCTGCAATGTCATCTCAATTCTTTTTAAAACCTTCCTGTCTCTGTCAAGGTTTCTCAGCATTACCAGTCTTCCAGCCTCTGTATCTGCCCTGTCTATCTCATCTCCCCCTTCGTAAGACAGGGGCTCTCCAACAGACTCATGGGTCTCTTTTATGAGCTGTTCTTTCCACTGAAGGAGAATGTTCTTTAGCTCTTCAATCTGCTCTTTAGTAAGGTGTTCCATCTTTAGCTCCTTAATCCATAGAATTTAAGTTCTTCTATCAGTTTCTTTGCCTCTATCTGTCCAGGTGCAAAGGACTTACCTATATAGGTATAAGTTAGGACAGAGCCGAAGAAAAATCCAGCCACTCTTGTTATCTTACCAGGTTCCCCATTCCTATAGCGACAATCTTTTTGTCCCTGTTTTTTGCCGTTACACACAGTATTCTACTAACATCTTCATGGCTATTTACCTTAAATGCATACTTAACTATGTCTGCTCCAAGAGAAACTGCTCTGTCTATTACAGACTGTATAAAGTCCTCATCTGGAGTTTTTTCAAAGTCGTGATAAGACACAAGGGAGAGTTTTCCTTCATCTTTTGCTATTTCTATAACTTTTCTGTTTATTTTTTTCTGATGTCAGCTCAATATCTATTATGTCTGCTATTCCTGCTACAGCTTCAAATATTTTCAGCCTATCCTCGTCAGGAATAAATGTTCCTCCTTCTTCTTCTGACCTGACTGTTGCAATAATTCCAAGGTTATAATCTTTTACTGTTTTAGCCTTCTGCACAACATACTCTTTACTAAAAATCACTGAACTGGTCTATTCTCAGCTCAACCATATCTATCCCGTAATCAACAGCAAATAGACAGCTTCTTCTCAAGGTCTCTGTCATCAACAGGTAAAACAACCAGCGGATATTTTTCCATCTTCCTACCTCCTCTTAAAAGATTAAAATAAATTTTTTCACATTTCAAAGGTTGAAATGTTACATTGTTATGTTTTATATTTTAAGATAAAATACTCTTAAATCTTAAATAGGTAGAAAATGGAAACATTTGTTATGGCTGTTCATCTTATTGTTGCTTCCTTCTGGATTGGAGGGATGCTTTTTATGGTTCTTGCTCTCTCTCCTTATGTACGAAAACTTCCAGAAGATATAAGCGTAAAAGCATATCAGGAAGTTGGCAGAAGATACAGTTTCTGGGGAACCGTTATTGGACTACCTTTATTACTTATAACAGGAATATACAACATGAAAACAATGGGTGTTTCATTCCAGGATATGTTTCACTTTTCAAACAGTTATGCATCTACACTGCACCACAAAATACATCTATTCATCTTAACAGTAATATTAGCTGTCATTCACGACTTTTATGTAGGTCCCCGTTCCCACATAAACAGAAAGTTTAAAATCACTGCTCGTATAATAGGGGTAATAAATCTTATACTCGGAATATCAATAATATTTTTAGCAGCAAAACTAAGAATGGGAGGATAATTTATGAGTTTCCAGAAAGTTAAAGATATATTAAACAGACTTACTCAGGAACACAAAGTTCTCCTGAAAGAAAGTGAGCAGTTAGAAAAGAGTTAGAGGAGAACTTCTCAACAGAAACAATAGACAGGATTTTGAAGTTTATTGAGGAAGAGATTGGAGAACATGCAAGGGTTGAAGAAGAAGATTTAGACCAGGCTATTGAAGAAGCAGGAATAACAGAGTTTGATATTGAGGCCCTGAACTTTGGCCACAGAACGCTTGATGAAATTGCAGACCACATAAAATATGTTGTTTCTCTATACAAAGAAGGAAAGAAAGACTATATGGGAAAGGATATAAAAGCAGAGCTGATAAAATCTGTAAAACTGTTCTTTTCAACCCTTAAAGACCACTTTATAGAAGAGGAACATTTTTTCTTCCCAGATATTCTGAAATATGACCTGGAGAGATTTGAGTAATGCTGTCAGCAGCATGCAGAGACTCTATAAGGGCTATGATTTATATAGCAAATCTGTCTAAGAAAGAAAGATATAAAAACAGATTTATATCCATATACAAAATTGCCAGAGACCTTGGACTATCTTTTTATTTCCTGTCTAAAAATTTCCAGAAACTTGTAAAAGCAGGGCTGTTAGAGTCTCACAGAGGTCCTCATGGAGGGGTAAAACCTTTAAAACCTCCTTCAAAAATAAGGCTTATAGATATTGTCACAGTAATAGACGGTATAGACTTCTTTAACAACTGCATACTTGGATTTGAAGAATGTTCTGATGAAAATCCCTGCACGATACATAATCTATGGGCAGACAAAAGAAATCAGATTCTGAATATGTTTGAAAAAACTACACTTGAAGATGCAATAAAAAACATTGAAAGATTTGAAAACATAAAGGTGTAGTGATGTACGAATGGATAAAAACCATTCATCTGATATCTGCTGTAATTTTTGGAGGTGTTGTTTTTACAGAAGTTGTTTTACTTCCTGCAGTTAAAAAAAAGTATGGAGAAGAAAAATATAGGAAGATAGAAAAAATTATTATAGCTGAGCGAGGAATAAAGATTGTTCCATTATTTGTAATTTTGCTTTATCTGACTGGATTTTATATGTTTCACTACCATATCAAAGGGTTAGATCTGTCAACAAACTTTGGAAAACTGTTGATACTTAAAGTCTCCCTTGCTTTGACAATCATTCCCTTTGTGGCTTCCGCTATATACCTATTTCTAAAGGGCAGGTTTGATAGTAAGTTTTTTGATACTGCCCACAAAATAGTCTTTATACTTGTATTTTCAGTTATTATTCTTGCAAAAATAATGTTTATCTTATAAAGGGAGGTTATTATGTCATTAAAAATTTACCCTGTAACTGAAAGCTTTAGTCTGGAAAAACCTGTTTCTGAGAAGATTCTATTAACAGATAACCTTGTTGTGGTTCATTTTTACCTGAAGGCAGGTCAGAAAATACCCCTACATGCTTCAAAATCTGAGGTTTTTGTTACCGTACTGAAAGGAAAAGGAAAATTTTACTATGGTTCTGAAAACAGTTATGAAATGTTAGAAACGGGAGAATCCCTTTATTATCAACCAGAAGAACCCCATGGCTTTGAAGCAGAAGAAGATATGATTGTTCAGGCAGTAATAACACCTAATCCACAGAAGAATTTAAATCTATAAGAAAGCATTGATTCAGGTCAATGCAGACTGAGTATTAATAAATTAATTTAAGACCAAAAAGTATTAAATTTTTGGAGAAGAAATGCCCCAATGGAATACGAAACAGTGGATGATTGTTTTATCCCTCGTAATTTTCTTAGCTACAGTACTGTTCTTACTGGCAGGTCCATGCGTTATAGCTATTGTAAGAATGTTTGGAGGTTAACCTAGCTAATGATGGAAGTAGGCTCATGGCTGTGGAAAGTATCATACATGCTACATGTTATCTCAAATGCATCATTTTTTGGTATATCTCTAGCTTTTTACTATTGGGAACGGAACATTAATGAAAGAAGATACAGTTAAAAAATATCTAAAAATATCGTCTATTTTTGTTTTTTCTACCGGAACTACAGGAATTTTACTTCTCTCTATTTTAAGTATGAATGGTATGGATGATCCTTACTCATAATCCTATAGGCCAAAGCACTCTTTTTATGATTTTAGGATACACAATAGTTCTTTTCATTTTCTCTCTTGCCTTAATATACAAAGGAGGTGAAGCAAAAATATACAGAAATCTTTTTGGAACTATGTTTTTCAGTTATCTGTTTGTCTACTTAATCAGAGTTTATCTAACTACATAGGAGGGTTTAGGAGATGAGTAAATTCATGGATCAAACCACAAAGAAGTGGTTTCTGATCTTCGTTCTTTCTACTGTTACTGCAGTTGGTTTGTTTACCTTTATGACTATAATTCAGATTAAAGACGTTCCTCCAATTCCTCAAGAGGTAAAAGGGACTAAAACTCTGTATACTTATGATGACATTGTCCAGGGAAAAGCTTACTTTCAGAAGTATGTTTTGATGAATCATGGTACCTTACTTGGAAATGGTGCTTACATAGGACCTGACTATACTTCGTGGATACTGCATGAAAAGATTGTAAACCTGAGAAATATATATGCTCAGGAAAAGTTTGGAACAGACTACGGCTTTCTTACCGATGAGCAGAAAACACAGATTGATTATCTTGTAACTATAGATGTGAGGCAAAAATCCATTCTTAAAGAATAAGGTTACCCATGATTACTCCCTCAGCATGAAAAAGCCTGGCTGAAAGTAAAAGAAAAGTTGGTTGAATTCCTTGTTAAAGGAAATCCCCAGTATGCATGGATTGGAGGACTTGTTAAACCTGAAGAAGCTGAAAAGATTGCAGCGTTCATAAACTGGACCACACTTGTTGCAGTTACTCCAAGGCCTGGAGCTGAGCCTAAAGAGGTGGTGACAGAGATAAAGTCGTTAGGAGAACCTATAAATGTTTACAAAAACTTAAATATGCACCCAACATACACGAACAACTGGCCTCCTGAGCCTGCAATAGGTTTAGATGCTACTTACTCTACCCTATTTTGGTCATTGATAGCATTTATGGCATGTTGGGCTTTAACAATAGTTGTTATGTGGGTATTTTATGATTACTTCCTAAAATTTGACACAGAAAAAGAGATAGCTGAAGAATTAAAGATAACAAAACTAACGCCAATGCAGGAAAAAGTTATAAAGTTTATCCCTTTAGTACCTCTATTTTTTGTTTTACAAACCCTTTTAGGTGGATATATGGCTCATCTATATGCAGATCCAGCACACAGTTGGATAGTTCCTCAATCATTGCTCCCATTTAATGTGGCAAGATCTTTCCACCTGAACTTAGCTATATTATGGATAGCAATTGGTTGGTTAGCTGGAGGTTTATTCATAGCTTCCCTGGCATCCAGAGGTAAAGATTTTAAATACCCGCTTGCTGTTGACATACTCTGGGTAGCATTAGTAATTGTTGGATTAGGAGGGCTTGCAGGACTATGGTTAGGAGCATTAGGAAAGCTACCTGATGAATGGTGGTTCTGGTTAGGAAACGAAGGTAGAGAATATATAGAACCCTGGCACAGAATGCAGACATTGGCCCTCAGAGAGGCCGGGTCCTTGGTGTGTCTGGCCAACAGTATTTTTCACTGCTCCGGTCGTGCGTTGTTTCTTCGACTGGTAACTTCCTCTCGCCAGATAATGGTGGTCATTTGCAACAGTAGAAAAATTTCCCATGGCTGGAATTTGCCCTGCAGCAGACATATTAACACCAACCCCACCAGACATTTTAGGGTGGTAGTAATATTCAGGGTTGAGAACACATCGAGCTGCTCGCGCAGAACCCAGCATTTTCTTAAATGGCGTTTCGACCTATAGTGCAAGATTTCGTAAACTGGCGGTAATGATGTTTTTTTTTGAAGTGATTCCCATGCGGCCAGGTCTGGAATAGGGAAACAGGGACACCATTGGGTATTTCTGGATGGGAGAAAAATGAGTTCTGGTAGCGGCACTGAAACCGTAATCACACCGCCACCAATCAAGGTCATGTACAGTAATCACACAACACAATCACACAAATATATAATAATAAGAATCAACATGCAATGCAACAACGCAACGGCAGGAACGTGGAAGGTTGGGACATCAACACATCAACATATCATAATCAACACAAACATCATCCATAACAATACATCGCACAAATATACATCAACCATAATCAACAATATAATATCATCGAATAACACAATGGTAAAACAAAATGAACATTACATCAATTGGTAGACATCACTCAACTGGAAACGAACCAATAAACAATCACAGAAAGAGATGCTGTGGTAAAGGTGCAAAGGTAACAAAAGGTGGAAGAGGTAAAAAGAGTACAACATGATACACTAGGTAGGTAATTGGGAATATGGTATGAGTGGAAGATGCACAATAGTAAAAAGAGGAAAAGAAGATACAGCAAAGAGATGGGCATAATGTATGGTATATAAAATAAGAACACATGTATAATAACATCACACCATAATAATACCAACATAATTAAGTATATATGAAAAAAGTGGTATGAAAAAGTATATATATGTGTGTCTTGTAAAAATAAAATACATTTAGTGCCAAAGCGTGTGGTATAGGAGTAAGCAGGTGTAGAAAAAAGAGGTATATAATGTGGAAGTAAGGCAAAGGTAAGTAAGTAAAAAAAGAAAATATATATAGAAAGTATATATCAAAGCAAAAAAGAGAAAAAAGGGAAGATATGGTGAAAGAAAAAAAAAAGGCAAGAGAGGTAATAGAGTAGGTAAGAGAAGATAGTGAAAGACAACAAGAAACTCATATGGTATATATAAAAGAGAAAGATGAAAGAGTATAAAAGATGTAACACAAGATGTAGTGGAAAAGGTGTGGTGTAACTACAAAGAGTATGCAATACATAGTGCGTAAGCACCGCGGCAAGGTATAAAAGTAAAAGGTGGAAAAAGGTTTCACGATAATGAAACGTTAAACACCCAAATTTCCGAC
>JAUZSJ010000020.1 GCA_030949555.1 Persephonella sp.
TAATAAATCAGAAAAGAGTAGGTATGGTGAGTAATTTTGGAAGAAGGTCTCTGAAAGAAGTTCAGAGAAACCTTCTTGATATTTACCCATTTGTAAAAACATTCTTGATGAAGAGCTGTCTCCTATAAAGCCAGAAAAGGTAGAGGATGGGTTGAAAATCGTTGTGGAACAGGAAGACCCTATGAAGACTGGGTAGAGAAGATAGAAACAGCCCCTTCCCACACTGAGAAAAGATAGAAGAAATTGAGCACGGAGACGGCATACACCTTAAGATAATATACTCTCTAAAAGTTGAAGAGGCAAAAGCAGATAAGAAAGATAAAAATAAAAAGCAATGGAAAGGTTGAGATTTTCAATTATATAGAAACTGAAAGAACATGCTGATCAGCAAAAGTTCGTAGGTAAAATAGAGTATGACACATACGGAAATCTGATATTTACACTGCAAAAGGAACAGGTATGAAAAAGCTGATATTTTCTATTCCAGCACCACTTTTTGGATATCTTTGTGGTTGAGTTTAACGGGTATGGAATAGAAATACTGAGCAGAGATGAAAATGAGGTTAACTTTGCGTATCTACGTCCAGAATGAAGAGTATGAGGATAAGAGAAGCTATTAATGAGATATTTGAAGATTTGGGAGGAGGAAGCTTAATATTAGAGGAAGATATAAAGGAAGAAAACTGGGAAGAGAAGTGGAAAGAGAACTTCAAACCTATAGTAGTTTCCCCTTTTATAGTAATTCCAGAATGGGAAGTGTATGAAGATAAAGATTACATACCAGTGAAGCTAAAAATAGGAATGGCATTTGGTACAGGGCTTCATCCAACGACACTGATTGCCCTCTCTCTTATACCTGAAGTGGTAGAAAAAGAAAAACAAGTCTCTTGATGTGGGAACCAGGTCTCTCAGGGGATACTTGCAACCTGCAGACTGCAAAGCTTGGAGCAGATGTCTATGCTGTTGACGTTCAGGAGGAAGCGGTAAAGGAATGCAGTGAAAATGGATGGGAAAACGAGGTTCCAGTAAGATGTGAGAAAAAGTCTGTAGAACAGATAGAAGATAAATTTGATGTGGTCATAGCAAATCTTCAGATGGATATATTCAGAAACTATTTTGATAAAATCACACAACTGTTTAAAGAGCATCTAATAATAACAGGGATTTACGTGGAAAAAAAAGAGAGAGATGAAATACTGAGTATGGCTGACAGTTTAAAGCTGTCGGTGAAAAAAGAGATATCAAAAAAGGATATAAATAAGGAAGGGGAGAAATGGTATGGATTTATTTTTGAACATCAATAAATACATAGACCATTCAAACCTGAAGCCTTACGCTACCTATGAAGATATAGAGATACTGTGTAAAGAAGCTGTTCAGTACAACTTCCATGCTGTATGTGTAAACCCATTCTACGTTAAATATGCAAAGACACTCCTTAAAGGAACAGGAATAAAGGTGTGCAGCGTGGTAGGTTTTCCATTTGGTGCTAACATTCCCAAAACAAAACTTGTTGAAGCATCAACAGCAATTAATGACGGAGCAGATGAGTTAGACATTGTGTGGAACATTGGAGCTTCAAATCAGGAAACTACGACTTTGTGGAAAGTGAGCTGAAAACAATAATATCCTACACACAGGGAGTTGTTCATAAAGTAATAGTGGAAACGGCATATCTGACAGAGGAAGAGAAAAAACAGCCCTACAGATTGTTATAAATTCTGGAGCAGAGTATATAAAAACATCCACAGGTTTTGCTTCAGAAGGAGCGAATATTGAGGACATAAAGATGTGGAAAGCTATGGCAGATAGAAATATAAAGATAAAGGCTGCAGGAGGTATAAGAACTTTTGAGCAGGCTGCCGAAATGATAAAAGCAGGAGCTGACAGAATCGGAACCAGTCATGGTGTGGAGATAGTAAAGGGGCGCTGATTATGTATACACCACAGAAAGAAAAGCAGCTGATAGAAAAAACCCGCCAGCTTTTAAATGTTTCACTGGAGGATATAAAAACAAAAGAAGATGCAGAAAAAATAGTTCAAGAGCTGAGGGACGTTATAAGGTAATCACGACTGGAGATACTATGTTCTAGCAAACCCTGTTATCTCTGATTACGAGTACGACAGATTGTTTCACCTTCTCAAAGATATAGAGCAGAAGTTCCCTGAGCTTATTACTCCAGATTCACCAACACAGAGAGTTGCCTCCGGGCCTACAAAAGAGTTTCCACAGGTAAAACATCTTGCTCCCATGCTTTCTTTAGACAACTCCTATAATGAAGAGGATTTAAGGGATTTTGACAGGAGGGTAAAGGAAGCAACAGGCTTGGAAGTTGTTGAGTATTCAGTGGAACCAAAGTTTGATGGAGCAGGAATATCACTGGTTTATGAAGATAATATGTTTGTCAGAGGGGCAACCAGAGGAGATGGTGTTGTAGGGGAAGACATAACCCCAAATCTGAAGACAATAAAAGCCATTCCCTCTCCAGCTGACTTTAAAAGCTATGGGATAAAAAGATAGAAATAAGAGGGGAAGTTCTGATAAGAAAAGATTTTGTTTAAAATGATAAATCAGGAAAGGTTAGAGGAGGGCCTGACTCCATTTGCCAATCCGAGGAACGCGGCAGCAGGTTCACTCAGGCTTCAGGACCCAAAAGAAGTGGCAAAAGGGGTCTTGAGGCCTTTGTTTATCAGATTACCTATGCAGTTAACGAAAATGGAAACAACCTTTTAGGAACAAAGATAAAAAAACACCACCAGTCTATAAAGATGCTGTATGAGCTTGGCTTCAGGTCTCCTTTTAAGGAGATAAAAGTGTGCAGAGGCATTGATGAGGTCATCCAGTATTGTGAAGAGTGGCAGGAGAAGAGGGACAGCTATCCTTATGAGATAGATGGTATGGTTGTGAAGGTAAACGACATATCCCTTTACGACAGGTTAGGGGTAACATCCCACCATCCAAGATGGGCTATTGCATTTAAGTTTAAAGCCAGACAGGCAACAACAAGAATAATAAATGTTGTATTTCAGGTTGGAAGAACAGGAGCTGTCACCCCTGTGGCAAAGTTAGAGCCGGTAGAGATTGGCGGTGTCACAGTCTCATCAGTATCACTGATAAACGAAGATTTTATAAAGGAAAAAGACATAAAAATTGGAGACCTTGTTCTTGTTGAAAGGGCAGGGGACGTTATTCCGTATGTTGTTAAGGTAATAACAGAGGCACGAAAAGGAGATGAAAAACCTATCCAGTTTCCCAAAAACTGTCCTTCCTGTAGTTCACCTTTAGTAAAACCTCCCGGAGAGGTAGTGTGGAGATGTATTAACATAAACTGTCCAGCTCAGGTTGTGGAAAGAATTATATATTTTGCTTCCAAAGATGCAATGGACATCAGAGGCCTTGGAGAGGCAATAGTAAGGAGATTCTACAGACTTGGATTTTTAAAGTCTATACCGGACATTTACAGACTGCCATATGAAAAGATAAAGCAGTTGGAAGGGTTTGGGGAAAAGTCTGTTGAGAATCTGAAGAAGGCTATAGAAGATTCTAAGCACAGACCTATACACAGACTGATAACAGGACTGGGAATAAGGTATGTAGGCAAAGTGACAGCAAAAACCCTGTCAGAGCATATAAACTGCGTGGAAGAACTTAAGGACTGGTCTGTAGAACGGTTGGGAACTCTTCCAGACATTGGCTATGTTGTTGCAAAAAGTATATACGACTTTTTCCACAATGAGCAGAACATAGAGATGTTACATGAGCTTAAATCCCTTGGAGTTGAGACGTGTGAAGAGAAAGAGAAAAAAGTTGAGCATATACTTGACAGTAAGAGCTTTGTGTTTACAGGAACACTTCACTGCTGCTCACGGGAGGTGGCTCAGGAAATAGTGGAGAGGCTTGGTGGAAAAGCCACATCTTCAGTAAGCAGAAAAAACAACCCATCTTGTTGTTGGAGAAAATCCCAGCTCAAAGTTGAGAAAAGCCCAGCAGTTAGGAGTGGAAATCATAGATGAGCAGCAGTTTATACAGATGGTAAAAGACCACATACCTAATCAGCTGAAAGATAAAGTGAAGCTGTAAATCATCATAATTTGAAAATTGTTTATTTCTGTGTCTGACCTGTTTATCTTTATCTTTATGAGAAATCTGACTGCTGCTTTGTGCTTACTTTTTTTTGTTTTTGGTTTTCCTATGGTGGGAAAGCTGTCCATCAAATCGATGTAAATGTTAAAGTGGAGAAACCTTCCAAAAACAGTAAAATCAGCGAAAAAGATAAGACTAAAAAAGTCAAAAAACCTGTAAGAAGCAAAGATAAATAAACCTATTCCACTTCAGGAAACAGCTGTTTTATCTCCTCAAGTATTTTTTCCCTGTTATTCCCGTATCTTCGTGAGAAGTGGAAAACAACAAGTTTTTTTACATCTGCCTCTTTAGCAATAAAGGCTGTCTGGTCAGTTGTCAGGTGATAAACCTTTGAAGCCTGTTCTTTATCTTCTGACAGGAAAACAGACTCACAGTAAAGTACGTCAGAGTTCTTTACTAAATTTATTATTTTTTTAACATTTTCTTTGGAAAAAACAACATCTGTTATGTATGAAATCTTTATCCCCTTCTGGATGTAGCTGAACTGCTCCCTTAGGTATTCCCATTTGAATGGTTTTCCTCCGATTATAAACTCCTTTCCTCTGTTGCCTTCGTCTTCTAAAAACTGTTTGAACTCTCCTATCTCTTTTCCCTTTAGGGGAAGTTCGTTTATTCTGTCTTTTTTCAGCAGCAGTCTGTCCTTATACTCAAAACTGTATCCCATTACGGGAATTTTGTGGTCAAGAACTGCATATCTAACCCTGTAAAAGGGATTTTCGTAGATAATGTCTGAGTCTGCCTTTTTTTTCCGATATAAAATCCTTTGCAAACTTTTTCTTTATGTCATACTGGAATGTTTCTATCAGTCCTTCATTATACTGGGTCAGTCTGAAAACAAGTCTTGGTTCGTACTCTACTAAATTCCACGTATATCCCTGCAGTTTACAGTAAATATTGTCAGCAAGGGGAGAGATACCAAACATCTCAACAGTCTGTTCTTTACCTAACTTGTTTCTCAGGAGATTATCAAAACCAATAAAGTGGTCCATATGGGTATGGCTGATAAATATTCTGTTTATCTTTTTTATCAGATGTCTGTCTAATCTTTTTATGTTCCCAACATCAAACAGCAGATATTCCCCAAGGGAATCTATCTCTATAACAATTCCCGGATCCTCGTGCTTATCATTAATCAGATAATGTTTCAGTCTTGGTTTTGCCATCTTCTCCCTAATAGTATATAGGATAAATGTTATAAATGATACACTGCATAAGAGATACCTTTTACTACCTGATACATCTTTTCAAAGTTCAGTGTGGCTATAGTGTCTCCTCTCGTATGATAGTAAGGATTTCTGTAAAAGGCTGTGTCTGTTATCATTACAGCATTGTATCCAAAATGCCAGAAATTTCTGTGGTCTGAGAAATCTACGCCAGGAAGAAGCACAGGTGCATTTATAGAATAAACAGGAATACTGCTTCCCCTTCTCATCAGGTTTCTTATCTTTTTTGTTATTCTGCTCTGCCCTATTTTTCCCACTACACCAATGAAATTTCCCCTGTCAGGGTAAAAAAGCCTGAAAAAAGGAAGGGGAAACTGCTGGGAACGGGGCTCATCAGAAAAATAACCTATCATCTCAAGGGATATCATAACTGTGATGTCTGCTTTCTCTTTAAAAAGTGAGCTGGCATGAACAAAACTTCCCATAAACTTAGTTCCAAAAAAGGGAGGCTCTTCTAATGTGTAGGCAGCAAAGTCTACCCTGCAGGAAGGTCTGTTTTTAGACAGTATTCTTAGAATTTCAAGGAGTCCTGCAACACCACTGGCATTGTCGTCAGCCCCCGGTGTATTTCCTGCAACATCGTAATGAGCACCTATCACTATCCTTTTACTGTTATGGAGGTTGATAGCTCCTATCACATTCTTATAAGTCCTTCCCTCTACCTTAAACTTCTGAAAGGAAACACTGTCTGCGTAATTTTCCATCCTTCTGTATATATATTCTGCAGATCTGTTCAGAGAATCTATATTCATATAATTTCTAAAAGGCCTCAGTGATGAGAGGAAAGAAACATCTTCTTTCAGTCTCTCAACAGGACTTTTTGATTCCATAGCCTATTATGTGGTAATTAACAGGAATAAAAGGACTGTTAAATCTGACTGTTTTGTAATGAACGTCAGAGAAGAAAGACTGTATCATCTTTCCTGTATCCCTTGTTATGTCGCATCCTTCAAAAAGCCATTTCCAGCCTTTATGGAGAGCATTCTGAACTTTTGCGGTAAGAGTATTCTCTGGAGCCTTTACATGTTCAATAAACACAAACACGCCGTCAGGTTTTAAGACCCTTCTGATTTCTTTTAATGCCCTGTAAGGAGATTTAACACTGCACAGGACAAGTGTAGATACAACGCTGTCAAAACTGTTGTCCTCAAATGGGAGCTCTTCAGCAAATCCTTCTATTACTCTGATGTTTAAAGGATATCTTTCTGTCTTTTTCAGGAAAAACTCAAGCATGTCTTTACTGGGTTCAATTACTGTTAAATCTGTATCTGGTCTGTAGTACGGAAGATTAGTCCCTGTCCCTGCTCCTATCTCAAGAACTTTTTTCCCAAGTTTTGAAAAGAGAGATTTTTTGTAATTTCCGTAAATGTTGTGTAGATACCACTCTAAATTTTTCATAAAGACAGCATTAAATCTGCTCTTGCATCTACATTTCATTATTTTTAACCTACAGTATATTTTTCAGGCTGTTCTTCCACAGTGTTTTCAGCTCTTCCATACTTTCAACAACTTCATAATCTCCTATTTTAAGGTGTAGTTCAGGCTCTTTAATAACCTGCCCTATCACCTTAAATCCAAGGGCTTTTTCCCTTGCTTTTGCTTCAAGTAGGGGAATGTCAGACCTTCTTGCAGATATCACAGCTATACTTCTCATCTCATCAAACAGTTCAAAATCTATTCTGTACCGGGTTTCAATCTGTAAATCTAATCCAAACGTTTTTCTTCTAAAAAGGCTGATTCTAAAACTGCTGTGATTAAACCACCGTCTGAAACATCATGGGCTGATTTAATCTTTTTCCTGTTTTCGTGGATGAACTCCATCATCTTCTTTTCTGTCTCAATATTTACTGGAGGAATACTTCCTGACACTATTCCGTGAACTTCCTTAAGATATTCAGAGCCATTCACTGTTGGCTGTTTATCCACTTCTCCGATAATTACGACAATATCTCCTTCTTCCTGATAGAATGAGGGGATGGCATCCTCTGGTCTGTCTAAAACGCCTACTGCCACAACTGTTGGAGTAGGGTAAACATTTATCCTTTTGTCTGGCAGGACTGTTTCGTTATAAAGGGAGACATTACCACTAATAACAGGAGTATTCAGCCGTCTGCATGCGTCTGCCATTCCTTTAGTAGCCTGTTCAAACTGCCACATTATTTCTGGATTTTCTGGATTTCCCCAGTTAAGACAGTCTGTTATTGCAAGGGGTTTTGCCCCTGTAATGTAAACATTCCTGACAGCCTCCACAACAACCCTTTTTCCCCCCTCATAAGGGTCTAAATAAACCCATCTGCCGTTACCGTCAGAAGATACAGCCACAGCCTTTTCAGAGTTTATCTCAGGCTTTACAGCCCATTTTATCCTCAGCACTGCTGCATCACTGCCTGGCTTTACCACAGTGTTTATACCAACTTCATGGTCATACTGTCTGTAAACCCATTCTTTACTTGCTATTGTAGGAGAGGATATCACCTTTCTTATAGCTTCCTTTATGTCTGCCTTTGGCAGCGTGTTCTGGTCAAAGGACTTTGTTTCTTTCAGATACTCTGGTTCTTTCCTTGGTCTGTTGTAAACAGGAGCATCGTCAACAATGGCCGATATCGGAAGGTCTGCCACCTTTTCTCCTTTGAAAAACACTTCCATTCTTTTTGTGTCTGTTGTTTCTCCTATTACTGCCGCCTCTAAACCATAGGATTTTGCGATTTTCAGCACTTGCTCCACATTCTCGTCTTCCACCGCATACAGCATCCTCTCCTGTGATTCTGACAGGAGTATCTCATAGGGGGTCATACCTTCTTCCCTCAGGGGAACATTTTCTAAATAAACCTTTACCCCCATCTTTGATTTTGCACCAAACTCTGATGTTGAACCAGCAAGCCCGGCAGCTCCAAAGTCCTGACACCCTACAATCAGACCTTTTTCCATCACTTCAAGGGTGCACTCAATCAGCCTTTTACCGAAAAATGGGTCTCCAATCTGGACATTTGGTCTTTTTGATTCTGATTCTTCAGAAAACTCTGCAGAAGCCATTGTGGCTCCGTGGATTCCATCTCTTCCTGTTGCAGAGCCAACCATAACCATCTTCTGTCCAGTTTTTGTTGCCCTTGCCCTGAATATTCTGTCTTTTTTCAGTATTCCAAGACAGAAAGCATTAACTAAAGGATTTCCAGCATAAACCTCGTCAAACACAACCTCACCACCAACTGTGGGAACACCTATACAGTTTCCATAGAATCCTATACCTTCAACAACTCCGTGAACTACTGGTTTTGTATCTTTTATACTTTCCCTTTTGCCATCGTTTCTTGGGTCTCCAAACCTCAGACTGTCAAAAGCACATACAGGCCTTGCCCCCATAGACAGTATGTCCCTGATGATGCCACCAACACCTGTTGCCGCCCCGTGAAATGGCTCTATATATGATGGGTGATTGTGGGACTCTATCTTAAAAGCAACAGCATAGTCCTCATCTATCTCAACAATGCCTGCATTTTCTCCGGGACCCTGAAGAACCCATGGAGCTTCTGTTGGGAAAACCTTCAGAAAAGGTTTTGAAGACTTATAAGAGCAGTGTTCACTCCACAATGCCCCAAAAATTCCTAACTCCACTTCGTTAGGCTCTCTTCCTATAAGCTGAACAATTCTCTTGTACTCGTCCAATGTAAGACCGTGGGCAGACAGAACTTTCTCGTCCATTCACAACTCCTTAATCTTTTTGCTACAAAGAATATTTTATCAGGAATTAGATTTTTGTTGGAAAATCGTAATTTGACAAAAATAAACTAAAATAATTTGACAAAATTTAATAAAGATTTAAACTTTATGTCCTTTTTCATTCTATCAATCAGTCTTTTTATTCTGCCTTCGCTAAACTCTCCTTTCCAGTCCATCTGTATTCTGTAGAGTAGTCTGCCCTCTTTTTTCAGGTCAAACCTCAGATAACCGTCAAAGTCTGCATCTACAGATTTTGCGTGGGGACTGGTGCACTGGGAAAGAAATTTTGACGTGACTGACAGGGTGTATGGACAGCTGTCTTTAACAACAATACCTTCTTCCTTTAAAGCCTTCACTATTTTGTTAACTAAAAATGGCCTGCAGTTTTCAACTTTCAGACAGTCTATCTCTCTGTTTTTTATACTCTCATCGTAGAATTTTGCATAGTAGTTTTCACAGGATAGCAGCAATATAAAAGTCAGCAAAACAGTTAGAAATCTCATCACTATATGATATGATAAAATTTTCTTTCTGCAAAGATAAAAATCTTCTGGAGAGTGGTTAATGCTTGTTTACTCACTGCAGGTTAATCTGGAGTTAGGTAATACAGAAAGAAACTTAGATAAAGTAATCTCTTATATTAAGGATGTGGAAAAAGGCTCCCTCCTCCTGCTTCCTGAGATGTTCAGCTGCGGATTTGACAACGAGAATTTAGAAAAACATGTGAAAGACACTCCAAAGATACATAAAATACTGAAAAAGATATCTTATGAAAAACATTTAGTCATATCAGGAACACTTCCAGAAAAATCAAGAAGTGGTATATACAACAAGGCTTTTATTATAGACAGTGGAGAGATGGTTTACAAACAGGCAAAGGTCAAACTGTTCAGGCCTACAGGAGAACACAGATACTACAAACCGGGGAAGAATTTTGAGGTTACAGAGAGTTCTAACGGTAACCTTGGGATAATGATATGTTTTGAGCTGAGGTTTCCTAATATTTCTTATACTCTCAGGAAAAAAGGCGTTGAAATAATTCTTGTTCCTTCCCAGTGGGGAAAGCCAAGAAAAAAACATCTTGAGATTCTATCTCAGGCAAGGGCAATAGAAGACCAGTCTTTTGTGGTGGTCAGCAACACAGTAGGCAGGATAGGAGACATTGAGTATGCCGGAAGCTCTGGTATTTACGACCCATGGGGAGAGAGACTGGCATTCATAGATGAAGAAGAGGGACTGATAAAAGCAGACATAAATTTAGGTGATGTTTACAGAGTGAGAAAAAGAATAAAAATGGAAATATAGGAGGACAGCTTTGGACTACAGGGAAAGACTGAAAGAACTGATAAAACAGAGGGCTTTAAAGGTAGCAGACAGGCCTGTATTCAGACTATCTTCTGGAAAGATGAGTAACTACTACCTTGACCTGAGGACTATCACTTTAGACCCGGAAGGAGGATACATAATAGGTAATCTCATATTTGAGATGATAAAGGATAAAAATCCTGATGGTGTTGGAGGCCTTACCCTTGGGGCAGACCCTATATCCTATGCAACTGCTATGATTTCTTACATCAATAGACAGCCTATAAAACCTTTTGTTGTGAGAAAAGAGCCGAAGGGACACGGAACAGGAAAACAGATTGAGGGAAATATAAAAAAAGGAGACAGGGTGTTTATTGTTGAAGATGTTGTCACCACAGCAGGCTCTTCGCTGAAAGCTGCAAAAGTTGCAGAGGAAAACGGTCTTCAGATACTGGGAATTATTGCCATCGTTGACAGGGAAGAAGGTGGAGAAGAAAACATAAAAAAGGAAGGTTTTTCCTTTTTCCCTGTTTTCAGAGTTTCTGAGCTTCTCAGTAGTTAGGATGTTTTATAAACCAGTATATGATAAATGCAAACAGGCCTCCTAAAACAGTAAGATAGGAGGCTTTTTTCCCTTTTTGATGTTTTATAACCATCAGATGGATGATAAAGCCGTAATACAGCCATAGCATGGAGAGGGCTATCTGTTTAGGGTCCCATATCCAGTGTCTGCCCACATAAACACTTGACCATATGGAAGAAGCTATAAGGTGCAAGGGATAGCATAATAAATGCAGCAACATTTGCTTTATACTCTATGTCCTGAAGAAGACTAAAGAAGAAGAAAACTTTGATACTAAAAATGAGTCTAACTTTTTCCTTTTTAAATCCCTCTGAGTCAGAATGTAAACAAGAGCAACAACAGAGCCTGCAATTATGAATGCATAAACCATAGACAGTATAACATGGGCATAAAACCAGATATTCTCATAATGGGTGGTAACTTCCCGGTAGTAAGGAAGTGTCAGTGCAACCAAAAAAACATTTATAGGAGCAAAAAGAGAGCCAAAATCCCTCAACTGTTTCTTATACTTCCATGCAAGACCAAAGAAAACAATAGCTATGATAAAGGCAAGAAAAAAAGGGGTGTTCTCTGTGTGCCGTTGCACAAACTTCTTGCCTGTATATCTTTAATACCTATGTAGGCAAGTTGCAGTAAAAATCCTATTCCGTAAAAGCTGAAACCTAACTTTTTTCCTGCTTCCTTTTTTGTGAACAGATACACCCAGTAACCTATTGAAGACACAAAGTAGGACATTAAGATTACAACAATCATTAGTTTCAGCAAGTCTACTTCCCTTTAAAATATTTTTTTAAATAATTATAAATCTATAATCTTATCTTTTCCCTATCAATTTTTCTTCAATCTCATTTATATCTGTTAGAGGTCTTTAAGCCTGAAATTTATATATATAACCTTTTTTAACGCCTCAGGAAGCTTCTATACTTCTCAGGTGGGATAAATATGTTATCTGGGTTGCTGTTCTTCTTAATAATTACTGTATCAAAAGGTAAAAAATGTTTACTCAGTTTGTCTGTTATCTCTGTGTTATCTATCTCTATCCAGCAGTTGTCTGCCATGTGTGATGAAATTATCATACTCGTATTTGATATGTTATCTTTTCAGAAAAACTATCAGAGTTTTTCTCTAACTTTTGTACGGGTATTGCCTGTAATTCTGAAAATCTAATGGAGTTATATACCATAACAGAGTTGGCTGAAGGGACAGCCCCATCGTAGCTCTCTTTAGGTCTGACTATAAGCTCTTCTCCAGAGTCTGGAGTATCAAAAAATCCACCATTTATGTCGTAAAAATGCTCTATTACTGTTTCTGTAAGTCTGACAGCTTCAGTAAGATACTTCTCTTCAAACATCTTTTCATAAAGCTCTATAAGTCCCCATATAAGGTAGGCATAGTCAGACAGAAATCCTTCTATCTCTGCCTTTTTATCCTTGTATCTGGAGAGGAGTTCATCGACTGTTCCGCTGGTTTTAGAATAAAGTCTGCCGTTTTTGTGGCAGTTTTCAGATATTTTTTATCTATGGAAGAGGCAACAGACAGTCGGCAGCCAGCAGACCGTTCCGGTGTCGGTATTTTTGTGTCCTTCATAGAGTTCAAAATCATGCGCCAGCAGCCTTTTTACCAGTTTTTATTTTATTTCACTCTGATACAGGTATTTTCAGCTCCACAAAAATATTTTAAGTTTTCTATATAGTATGTTTTTCCTGTGCTTTCCTTCCTGCTCCTCCTGTAATTCCCTCTGATGTTACATTAAAAACTTTTTCAAACAGACTGAAATCTTCACCTAAAATCTTTTCCAACTCCTCATAACCCCACACATAGAACTGTTCTCCCTCTTCACCTTCCTATGTATCAGCATCTTCAGCAGAGTAAAAGCCTCCTTCTGGAGAGAGCATATCCCTGACTATATACTGAACCATTTCATCAACAGTCTCTTTAAACAGTTCCTCTCCTGTCAACAAAAATCCTTCTGTATATGCCATCAGCAGTATTCCCTGGTCGTAAAGCATCTTTTCAAAGTATGAGGAAAAACCATTTCGATCTAAGTGAGGTATCTGTGGGGGAAACCAAAACCTATATGGTCGTAAATGCCTCCAAGCCTCATATTTTTTAATGTGTGTTTTACCATCTTTACGGCATTCTGCTTATTGTATTTGTAGTAATAACGGTTTAAAAACAGTAGATTGTGGGGAACAGGAAACTTTGGCCTTCTTCCAAATCCTCCATAGGAGAAGTCAAAAGTGTCTTTCAGTTTTTTTATAAAGCATGTGTTCAATGTCAGGTTTTACTTTTTCTTCTGATGCTCTGCTGTAATCCTGAAGGTGGTGTATTATCTGGTCTGCCCTGTTTATCAGTTTTTTTCTCTCTTCCTGCCACAGTTTTGCAATACCCAAAGGGCTCCTTCAGTGGCAATACGGGTGTAGCTGCCCTCTTTAGGAAAGTATGTTCCAGCATAAAAAGGTTTTTTGTCTGACGTCAGAAAAACAGTAAGAGGCCATCCACCCCGCCCTGTCATCATCATACACACATTCATATAAATACTGTCAATGTCAGGTCTTTCTTCCCTGTCTACTTTTATGGAGATAAAATGTTTGTTCAGTATCTGTGCAATCTCTTTCATTCCTCAGAAAGACTCCTCCTGGCTTTCCTGACCTGGTGACAGGTAGAGTATCCTATAGACAGGAAAACCGGCCTGTCTTCTCTTTTTGCCTTTTCAAAGGCTTCTTCAGACCATGGATACCAGTCTACTGGATTGTTTGCATGCTGTCTCAGATAAGGACTTTTCTCATTTATCAGTCTATTTGGCATCTTCTTTTACTCCTTTTTCCTGATATTTTATTTCTACTGAGCGTTAATTTTTAAGAGATTAATCACAAATAAATTGCTATTGTCTGTATATACCGTTAAATTAATAAATGGGTCTGGCTTGGAGAGAGATGAGAGTTACGGGGCAGAGGATTTTTTATCTGTTTCTTATTGGTATTGCCATTTACCTTTCTGGATGTGGAGCAGGAGTTACAACAACATCTGTCCAGACAACAGAAAAAAGTATGAATGAAGCTGTCAAGTACGAAGGGCCTAAAGCAAGAATTGCTGTTGCAAGTTTTAAGTGTAAAGCTGCAAAATGTGGAGGGCAGATAGGCTCAGGTATCAGAGATATGCTTATTGATACACTTGTCAGAACAAACAAATTTATCGTTCTCGAAAGGGGAGAAGGATTAGGGGAGATAAAAAAAGAGCTTGAGCTGGGGCAGTCAGGCCTTGTTCAGGAAGGAAAAGCTCCAGAAGTAGGATTGATGGAAGGGGCTGATATCTTAGTTGTTGGCTCTATTGTGGCATTTGAGCCAAATGCCAGGATGGTATAAAGAAAGTATTGGAGGACTCATACCCTAAAGTTCCAATTCTTGGTGGTGTAAAAGTTAGGAAAAGAAGAAGCATACATAGCAATGACTCTCAGATTTATAGATGTTAGAACAGGAAGAATCATAAACTCAACAAGGGTTGAAGGAAAGG
>JAUZSJ010000021.1 GCA_030949555.1 Persephonella sp.
TATTAAATATCTGAAAATTGACTTGTCTCTCTGATAAAAGATATGGAAAAAGTGAGGAGAATTTCTATATTGTTGAAAGCATGGTAAAGATAGCAAAAACTCTGAACCTGAAAACTGGAGCAGAGTTTATTGAAAACAAAAATGTATTAGAAACTGTAAAAAGTCTTGGTATTGATTACACTCAGGGTTTCTATCTTGGAAAACCTAAACCCCTTTCAAATACATCTTTGGTAGAGCATTTCCATAACAGAGAATACTTCATTAAACAGCTAAAAATAGATAGCGATGGTGAAAAAGATACAGGAGATTACTGACACTGATTAAAGTTTCTGTAAACAACGGAATTTCCGACGAAGAACTTTCATCCATTACGGTAAAGATATCAAAAAATATCCGTATAACAGACCTGTTTGTGAAATGGAATCAAAACATACTTGTTATTGTAGCCCCCGAGATTGGAGGACAAGGCAGAAGGATTAAATTTTTGCCGAAAAAGGTTTTGGGGATTTTAGTAGAAATTGAGATATTAGAGGTTAAAGCTGAAAAAAGTAAGCAGATTGAAGAGTCTATAAATCAATTTCTGGATTCAGACATTCCTTTTTCCACTGCTGAAAATCTGAAAAGTCAGGAAAACAGTTTCTAAAATGGTACAATTCAGTTACAATAATATACTCCCTGTCCCCGTAGCTCAGAAGGATAGAGCACGAGATTCCTAATCTCGAGGTCGGCGGTTCGAATCCGCCCGGGGACATTATAAAACTTTTCAGGAGAAGTTTATGATTATAACTTTTACTTCCTTGAAGGAAAGTGAGACAAAATTTTTCAAAGAGCATTTGAAAGGATTTCAGTTAAAGCTATTTGACCAGACAATAGACAGGATACCTGTTGAAGAGATTGAAGATACAGAAATACTTTCTGTATTTGTATTTGATAGAATAAATAAAGATATAATTTCAAAGATAAAAAATTTAAAACTTATCATTCAAGGTCCTCAGGATTTGACCATATAGACATTGAATACTGTAGGAAAAATGGTATAAAAGTAGCTCATATTCCTGCATACTCTCCAAAATCAATTGCAGAGTTTACACTTGCCCTGATTTTGTCTCTCACAAGAAAGATAAAAAAAATAGAACTAAACACTAAAAAACTTAATTTTTCACAGGAGGAAAGTATATTAGGAATTGATACAGACGACTTGACAATTGGCATTATAGGAACAGGAAGAATAGGAAGCTGGACAGCTACGCTCTGCAGAAATATAGGCATGAAAGTATATGCATTTGACATTATAGAAAATGAAGAACTTAAAAAAAGAGGAATAGAATATTCAGATTTAGATACTGTTTTAAAAGTGTCAGATATTATTTCTTTACATGTTCCCTATACTCCAGAGACTCACCACTTAATCTGTAAAGAAACTATAAATAAGATGAAAGATGGAGCAACTCTAATAAATACGTCACGGGGAGCTGTTGTAGATACTGATGCTCTGTATGAAGCTCTAAAAAGTGGGAAACTTTCTGGCGCTGGGTTAGATGTTTTTGAGGACGAAGATATACTAATAATCAATAAATATGAGGAAGGCAAATCCTCAGACAAGATTTTAAAGATATTAAAACTTAGCACCATGGACAATGTTATTATCACTCCCCATGCGGCCTATTACACCAAAAAAGCGGTAAGAAATATAAGAAATCAAATCCTGGAATGTATCCAACCTTTTTACCAGAACCAACTGTAGGAGATTTAGGAAAATTTAAAGTTGTATAAGCAACGCACCCCTGATATGATTAAGCTATCTTTCTTTTTTTTAATGGGATAGGTTCTTTCAGATAGTATCCCTGACCGTATATAATACCTGTTTCTAAAACTTTTTTCAGAATATACTCTGAATGTATGTATTCTGCTATCACCTTAATACCTAACTCGTCAGCAAAATATTTTATAGCCTTAACAATTGATATTGAACGGGGATTTATGTCTATATCTTTTATTAGAGAGCCATCTATCTTCAGATAATCAGGATTGAGTTCAACAATGTGCGTGAAGTTTGAATAACCTGAGCCAAAATCATCTATTGCTATGCTGCAGCCTATCTCTTATTCAGGAAATTTTTTCTTTAAAATACTCGTAATCTTCTATATCTTCAGACTCTAAAAGCTCTATTGTTAATCTGTTTGAAATATCTTCATCTATAAGAAAATCCATGTAATCAAGTATGTCATCATTATAAATATCAAGGGCTGACAGATTCATACTGATTCTCATCTGTGGATTGTTTTTTAAAACATTCACATTGTACTCTATAACTTTTTTCGTGAGGTCAACATTAACATAAGTTCTTCTTATGGCATTAAGAAACTGGTGTGGATATATAAGTTTCCCATCTTTTGATATGATTCTGACCAGAGACTCATATTTCAATATTTTTCCTGTTCTCAGATTTATTATAGGCTGATACCAGCATATAACATTATGGTTATCAACTGCCTCTTTTATTATTGATATACTCTTATCGTTTATCTCCAGTCCTCTGTCGTATATCTCAACCCTGTTTCTTCCGTTCTGTTTTGCCCTGTACAGAGCCATATCTGCCATCTTTATTGCCTGTTCAATGTCAATATTATCTCTGTATACTGCAACACCTATGGATATTGTTACTTTGATTTTTATCCCGTTGTAGTTGATAACAGTCCTTGAAACCTCACTTTTTAATCGTGATGCAAGCTGTATAACATTGAGCCTGTAATCTTCAGAGGAAGGGTTTGAACGAACAAATATCAGGAATTCCTCTCCTCCATACCTGATAATAATGTCCTTGTCTTCCCTTATACAGCCTTTTAATCTCCTCGCAACTTCCCTTAAAACTGCATCTCCTGTATCATGACCATAGGTATCATTTATCCGTTTAAAGAAGTCAATATCTACTACAAATGTCGTGTAATGGTATTTTTTTAGCAGATTGATATTTTCATACATAAAAAGTCTGTTATAAACATTTGTCAGAGGGTCTGTATACATCTTGCTCAGATTTTTTCTGTATCTGATGAACTGATATATGGAGACTATTATGGAAAGAATAATAAATCCTGATGCAACAAGGATAAACTCTTTTATTCTATCTAATATTGACTGTATTTCCTGAAGTTTTGATATTGAAAAATCTATGACAAAAGCGCCTCTAACCTGATTTTTCTCTCTTATTGGCTTTATCAGTGTAAGCCCACAGACCTGTATAGTCTGACTGTTTTATAACAACTGTTTTCTTTTCCTGTACAACTCTGTATATGCTATCATCTACTGCGTTGTAGCTCTGCCAGTATTTTGCCCTTTCATCCTGTGAAAAATCTGCCAGATATCTTATCTTTCCACTTTTATCAAAATACAGTATGTAGGCATACTTCACGTCATCGTTGAAAAATATTGACATTTTATCTTTCAGCCACTTTCTGAATCTTTCGTTTTTGAAAAGTTCCTTCAGCCCAATCTGTGAAGCATCTCTTTCAATAATATCTATCACATTGTCTAAACCTTTAGAGACTGTAGGAATTACAGCATTTTTTATTATGCTGTTCTCAATAACTGTCCTCACTTTGGGGACAATCATATATATGGACAGTAAAATCCCCAGCAGTATCAGAAATACTGGCAGATAATCCCAAAGCAGTTTTCTATCTTTTCTCCTCACAGATTCCTTTCCGAATCTACAAACTTGGAAAATTTTTCAGGCAGTGAAATATGGTACCTTTCTAACTTTTCCTTAACAAATGTTATGTTTGGTCGTCCCTTATACCAGTAAAATGCCGCAACAGCATTTTTATATCTTTTCAGCAAAAAATATCTGGTAACAACCATAATCTTCCCTCTACAGTTATGTATTTCTTGACCAGCAACCACAATATCAGCATCTTCACAGCTATCCACCGGTACGAATATTTTAGAATATTTTATGATATATTTCATATTTTCTGTCAGATACACCTTTATACCGATATCTTTTTTAGATATTGCTGAACAGATTTTTGATATTATCTCTGCCTCTACTCTATGTATCTGTTCTTCGGAAGCAAAAGCAAATACCAGATAAAAAAGCATAAATACATAAATAAGCCTGAACATATCAAAATTCCTAATAAATGTCAAAACAAACCTTCTATCCTCTAAGTAATACTTAAAATCAGAATCTTTAAATGCAGGTATTTTCTGAGCTGTGTTGAGTATGTTATACCCTTTCAACTCCAGATAGCTATCTTCCAGTATTTTTATCCTGAATCCTCCATTTAATTCGTATCCTTCATCTATTTTCTTAGAAGAAAATCTATAACTGCCTCTGTATATAAGCTCTAAAAATCCCGAAAATTCTTCTGATTTATAACTTCCCCTGAGAACACCTCCAGTAGATGGTGCAGTTTTGTATCTTTTGTTGTTAACCTCAACATGAAAGTATCCAGCATCAAGTACAAAACTTCCTGAACTTTTCCTGTAATCAACAGAAAAAAATTTATATTTCAGCGTATCTGAAGCATTGTAATAACTGAAATCTGAAGTGTTTATCATTATACTGTTTTTGACCTTTATGTACCCTCCTGTAAGTATAAAACGCCCCAGACTGCTTTTATCTGACATCTCAAAAGTCAATGTCTGATTTTTCTGTTTTTTCAGATTTCTGTTTGTGTAAACCTCCACAAAATATGGGGGAGTATAGTACTTCGATACAAATAGCTTTGCATAGCTCTTTGGTGAATGGATATATATAACTCCTGTTCTCCACAGTAGCAGATTAAAATCTGGACCGTAATCTCTATCCATCTTCTCGTATTTTATACCTCCAATTATTCACTACAGATGGAGCTATATTGAAAACATCTTCCAAAAATAGTGAACTGTAAGTCTCGCTATTTCTATCTGTTATTTCTCCTGTATCTCTGCTATCCTTCAATCTGTATCCTGTTCTCTGAAATTTTCCACCGAAAGAAAACTGATGTTTTCCAAACTCTTTACTCCCAGCAATATCCGTTCCCAGCTTATAGCTCTCCGTATATCTGTTCCAGTAAGAGGTTATCTGAACAGGATTTACAGCAACAATTCCTGTTCCTCTCTGATAAGAATCTGAGGATATCTTATCACCGTATATCCTGAATTTAAGGGAAAGTTCTTCAGAAATTATCCTGCTCAGTGATATGTAGCCGTGTGAAGCATCAAAGTCTGAGTAATCTGGTTTCTGGAATACTGTATCTCCTCTGAACCTGCCTGAGTTCTTTCACCACAAGACCACTTTCAAGATTCCACTCTCTTATCTTAAACTGGGTGTATGCGTAGTAATTCTTCTGTCTATCTGATACTCCATACTTATATTTTCTGGTTCTGTAATCTTCTCTTCCAAAGAAGAGTGAAAATGCTGAAGACTCACCAGTTTCTTTCCCCAGATAAATGTCAGCAGAATATCCTTTTCTTGTTGAAATACTGCCTCTCAGCAGTCCACTGTTTTCCCTTTCTGGCACTTTTGTGTAAATCTTTATTATTGTTCCTGCCGCTTCATTATTGAATTTAATTGCAGACTCACCCTGATAAATCTCTATATGCTCTACAAAATCAAGGGGGATAATATCTGCCCAGATGGGAAGGGGTGTTTTCCTGAAAACAGCACTAATTTCATGGTCATTTATAAAAGTCTTACCGTTGAATTTTCCAACGGGTATATTGTTGCATATGATAAAATCTCCTCTCCGTAATAGTTTCTTTGAAGGAAAAAGTATCTGATAGATCTGAGAATGTCAGAGAGTCTGTGTGCATGCAGTCTTTCTATATCTTCCCTCGTAATCAGTATGATATGCCCTTCAGACTCCTGTCTTGTTTTCTGGTCCAGTTTCGTCAGCTCTGCGTATTTATTGAGCAGATTTTCCAGCGTTTCTCCACCGGCATAAAGGAAGAACAGCTGTAATATCAGCAGCCATACTTTTCTTTCCATACTTTTAATCATGGTAGTCCTGAGGGGTGTTTATGCTCAGTAGGAGCAAAGATGGGGGTCTATATTCTCCACCTCTTTCTGACCTATTTTCAGAGTATTAATACTCTTTACCCATCTGTGCAGTGACCTTACCCCTTTTTTGTAGAGTTCTTCTGCTGCATCTATAGCTGGCTTTTCGTATAAAGTGTTCAAAAACTGTAGTTTTCCTCCAACTTCAGGAATAACAGCCTGATAGCCATGTATTTTTTTCAGGAAAAAGGGAAGTAATTTTCCCTTTAACATGGGAGTATCACATGTTGCCACAAAAACAAATTCTGATTTTATCTCACTAATACAGCTGATAATACCATTAAGAGGACCTGTGTAGGGATAGCTGTCTTTAACATATACCACTTCCACATTTACATTTTTTAGATAATCTACATACAGATTTTTATCTTTGTTTACAGATACTATTATTTTGTTTGAGTATTTTGACAGTTCTTCCGCTATAATCTGTATGAAAGGTTTGCCGCACAGGGAAAGGAAGGCTTTGTCCTTTCCCATTCTTTTACTTTCTCCACCTGCAAGTATGATACTATCTACTGGCAGTCTTTGCACAGCCCAAATATCTCAAGTCTATGGAATTCCGGTTTAAACTGATACTCCTCACATATTTTGTTCTGGAGCTGCTCTATCTCGTCTGAATGGAACTCTATAATTTTTCCACATTTTCTGCATATAAGATGATCGTGGTGCTCTTTCAGTGCCACCTCATATATTGTCTTGTTTTTAAACTTTATAACTTCATTTACAAAACCTAACTTTTTCAGTATATCTAACGTTCTATAAACTGTTGCCCTTGATACATCTATATTTTTTGACCTTATTTTGTGAACAAGCTCCTCTATCTCAAAATGCCCTTTTGTGGAAAGTATAACTCTGAATATCTTCTCCCTCTGGGGTGTGTATTTTAGACCGGACTTTTTTATTGTCTCCTTAAACTCTTTTATAGCCCTGCTTCTGTTCATTACTTACTCCTTATCAGGTCTTTTAAGCTGTAAAGTGTTTTCCTCTGTGATAAGACAGTAGTTTGCTCCTCCAAGCCTTCCTATAATCTCCAATTTTGTTGTGTCCACATATCCTTTCTCATTAAGTATATCATCTCTTACGTGTACAGTTAAAATCTCTCCTAAAATCAGTCCCATTCTGCCTATCTGTATTATTTCATATCTCCTGCATTCTATATTTACAGGAGATTCTTTTACTTTTGGGGCTTTAACATACTTAGAACTTACAGGTGTCAAACCTGCCTTTTCAAATTCGTCTATTTCCTCATCAAAGGGTAGAGATGTGATGTTCATCTCTTCCAAAACTTCTCTTGTTACCATATTCACAACAAATTCTCCAGTTTCTTCAATATTTTTCCATGTATCTTTTTTAACATCTTCTGACTTACTTCCTACAGAAACTATGAGCAGTGGAGGGTCGCTGGAAACCCCTGCAAAATAACTAAAAGGAGCAAGGTTGTATACACCATCTCTGCTAACAGTTGAAATCCATGCTATAGGCCTTGGAACTATAATACTGGTCATCAGTTTATATATCTGCTTTTGACTGAGGTTTTTAAAATTAATCTCCATGTTATCCTCCTAATCTGCCACTACTGTCATATTTTTACCTGATTTTTTTGCCTGATACAATGCTGTATCTGCTCTTCTTATTATCGTTTTTATAGAATCTCCCTTTTTATAAAATGATACACCTATACTCACTGTTACCTTTCCAACACTATCAAACCTGTAATTTTCAATCTCACTTCTTATCTTTTCTGCAATCCTGTATGCATCCTGTTTTTCTTTTATAGGAACAAGTATCATAAACTCTTCTCCACCCCAGCGGGCAAATATGTCTGACTTTCTTATACTGTTTCTTACTATGTTAACCAGCTCTTTTAGTATTCTGTCCCCTACCTGATGTCCATACATATCGTTAACATCTTTGAAGTTGTCAATATCAAACATAATTATAGAAAAACCGGAACCATATCTCTCAGCTCTATTTATCTCTTCTTCAAGGAACTTCTCAAATGCATATCTGTTGTATATGCCTGTCAGCTGGTCCACTGTTGCAAGTTTTCGGAGATTCTCCTCTAAATTTTTCCTGTCTGTTATATCAATAACACTTCCTATACCACAGTACTTTCCTTTGAACATTATGGTTTCTGATGTTATTTCAATCCACCTCTCCTTCCCTGTACCTGTTACCACTCTGATTGTGTATCTTTCGATAAAACCTCTCTCCTCTTTTTCTTCTCCTTACCACTTCAGATACCTTTTGCCTGTCTTCAGGATGGATGTATCTGTAAACATGGGCACCAATAAGTTCTCCCGGCGTTGTTTCAAGTATTGACGCCATAGTTGGGTTTACATACATAAATCTACCATTACACTGAAGAAATATTCCTACCGGTGTTGTCTCAAGAAGAATTCTGAATATCTCATCTCCCAAATCTACATCCTTCTTTTCTATAAAACTCCACAGTTTATGGTTACTGTTTATACTTATTTTTTTAATAATCAGGTATTTATCGCCGTAGTGAACTACAAGCTCTTCATTCTCTGGAAATTCTTTTCTTTCAAATATGTTTCTGATGCTTTCAGGAAATAGATGTTTTACTTCCTTAATATCCTTTTCAACAAAGTAGTCTGTACTCTCCCTGATACCAAAAATAGATATAAACTTTCTGTTTATTATCTTTATTTTTCCCTTATGGTCTAAAATAACAACACCCTCATAAAGATTGCTGAGAACACTCTTCATATCAACAATATCAGGTCTGTCTCTGTCAAGCACAATCTGCTCCTGAAGAAAGTATTCTCCTTCTTTTTTTTACTGTAATGGACACGTACTGTCTTTTTCTTGTATTGAAGATATATATACCTGAAAACTTACTCAACCCTGATTTCTGGAGAACCTTTATAGGACATACATATGGTGAGTTTTCATCACAGGGGGTTTCGTATCTGTTAAAGACTCTGTAGCATTTGTCTCCAACAACCTCCCCATATTCAAGAACAGCCTTATGATTTAGAGAGACTATGTTAAAATCTTTATCTATGAAAACTACAGGATAATCCTTATCATATTCCCATTGATTCATCATAAAACCGCTATTCGTTTTAAGATAAAATATATATGTAAATAAGAAATAAATCTACTGCTACTGCATGGACTTTCCTCTCTCACTGCGAGGGTACAGGACTTTTGCCATAACAATAGATATCTCATAAAAAACTATCAGAGGCATTGCTAAAAAAACCTGACTGACAACATCAGGAGGTGTCAGTAGAGCAGCTAAAACGAAAGCAGCCACAACAAAAAATGGTCTGAACTTTGTCAGAGCTTCAGGTGTAACAAGTCCAAGTCTGGCAAGAAGAGACAGTATAACAGGAAGTTCAAATGTAATACCAAACGCAAGGATTAGCCTGACAACGAAAGATATATAGGAGCTTACAGAAATCATAGCTTCAACATCAAGCTGTGTATAACCAAATGTGAGGAGAAATTTTATTGCAAGGGGAAGAACGCCAAAAAAAGCAAACAGGGTTCCAGATACAAAAAACAGCGTGGTAAAAAAGACAAAAGGAATAACAAGCTTTTTTTCTTCTTCGTACAGTGCAGGTTCAATAAATTTCCATATCTGGTAAAAAACATAAGGTGAGGCTATAACAAATCCCACTAAAAATGATATCTTAAATGCTGTAAAAAAAGATTCTGTCGGTGTCAGTGCTACAAGTTTCAGGTCTGGGAAAACTTTATTCAACGGTTGCTTGAAAATCTCAAAGAAAAATTCAAGCCTGCGTAAAGGCACCTATCATTTGCTATAACAACAGCAATAAGACTTCTAAAAAGGCGAATTCTAAGCTCTGCAAGATGTTCTGTTATTGGAACTTCAAACTCTTCAGGACTTTTGCGTTCCTGACCCATTTACATTTTCTCCCTGCTTTTTCTTAAAGGATATCTTTTCCCTCTTTGGCTCTGCTGGTTTTTCCTTTTTCTTAATCTCTTTTTAATTTCCTTATCAAGTTCTTCCTCTAATTCATCTGTCTGTGACAGCTTCTCTTCTATAGGGGGTGTGTAATGCTGTGGCTTCGGTTCTTCTACAATAACCTCTTTTACTTCGTCAACTGTCGACCTTATCTCCCTGTAAAATCTACCAAGGGTTTTTGCAACCTCTGGAAGTCTTTTTGGTCCAAGCACAAGCAGTGCAACAACAAATATTAAAATAAGTTCTGAAAATCCTATTCCAAACATAACAACCTCTTTAAATTTAAATATTTCTCATTATATATCAAAATAAGGCATTTATACTAAATTCCAGTCTGTACAGAGATTCACCAGATTTCCTGTCTAACTTAAAAGCAACATCAAACAGAAAAGAACCAACAGGTGTAGGAATATAAATTCCTGTTCCTGCTGATTTTCTTGTTTTTAACTTTTTCATCTGAGAAAAACTCTCATAAACATTTCCCATGTCTACAAAACTGAAACCGTAAAGATTAAACCTGGGAAATAAAGGATATCTCAGCTCACTGCTGAGCAGGAGAAGGGAATTTCCTCCTTTTCCATTTTCCCCTGCCACTTTTTCATATCCAAATCCCCTAAAATTTGATACCCCTCCTAAGAAAAATCTCTCTGAGGGAGGAAGCCTGTTTAAATTTTTAAATATGTATCCTGCATTCAGTTTCTGGGTAAATGTAAAAAACAAAAAGGAGTAGTAATATCTTCCTGTAAGATATATTTTATAAAAATCTATATCCCTAAATTCTTTCTCAAATATCCCTGTAATAATGTATCCAGAAGCTGGATTTACCTCTGGTTTCCTATGGTTATCTACTACAGAAAAGCTCAGTTTCAATGTTTTAAAGTCTGTCACCGGGAAAAAGTTCTGGTTTTTCAAACTGTTATTCAAATAACTCAGTCTGAGACTCTGTTTTATCCATTTATTAGGTTTTCTTGATACTTCCACTTCTGTTCCGTACATATCCAGATCGTATATGGAATGATACTGATAACTCCTGATGTAGGAAATATATATCCCTGTTCTCTTCGGAAGCAGTCTGTTTCCTCCAGAAACCTTGTAGAAAAAACCAAGGTCTGTCTTTTCTATGTATCCTGAAAGTTCAAAGCCATAATTTAGAAGATTCCTCAGCCTTAATGCAGCAGATATTTTCATTTTCTGCTGGCTGTTGTAACCTAATACTCCCTGAAAGGAACCTCTTTTGTCTTCATGGAGGGCAAACAGTCTGTTTATCCTCTTCTTTTTTCTGTCCACATTAAGAACAGGATTTATAGAATCAAACAGTGAGGTGTAATAGAGAAAGTCCAGCTCGTTGTCAAAATCCTCTTTCGAGTAGTAAGGGTCTGTTGTAAGATTTTTCTGTATCATCACAGGATTAAGATAAACAGTTCTCGTATATAAGTGTTACTCCATTTCTGTATCTTATTCCTTTCTCTACCCGGATGTTAATACTTACAGCTGTTTTTCCGTCTAAGTCTTTAAATTGAGCCTCAAGAAAAGCGTTCCCATCAAGATATCCATCCTCCTTTAATCTCTTTTTCAGTTTTTCCAGAATAAGAAGTATCTCAGAAGGATTGTAAACCCGAGGTAGTTTTTCTTCGTAGGTGAATTTATAACCTGTAATTCTGACAGATGAAAGTACAAACTGTCTTTTTTTATAAAAGGATATTATCAGGTTTACTGTTTTTTTATTCTTTTTTACCTCTTCATCTATTGAGTAATAGGTGTTCAGATAACCTTCCATAAACAGTCTGTCCGAGAATTTTTTGAGAATACTCTCTATTTCTTTTTTATTTAAAAACTTTCCTTCGTACTGCTTCAGTACCCTTTCAATATCCGGGAAATCTGTTTTTACCCTTATCTTACCAATCCTATATCTGTCTCCTTCATAGATGTTGATATATATATCTGTTTTCATTTCTTTGTAATTTTCTTCAAATGAAGGAATAACAGAAATATCTAAAAAGCCTCTACTTCTGTAAAAGTTCTCTATTTTTTCTGTAGACTGGACAAGCTGATAGTAATTAAAGCCATTTTCTCTGAATGTAAGGAGTGAAGCAATCTTTTTCTTTGAAAAACTTTTATTGCCGTATATGTGAACATGGTACTCCATACCGAGGTCAACATGCAGAACAACATTAATTTTATCTTTTGAAGGTCTGAAACTGACAATATTTACAAAAGAATCAAAGTAGTTTCTCTGGTATAAAAACTGCTGAATCCTATCCACCCCTTCTGTTATCTTTGACAGGCTGAATGTATCTCCCTCTTCTATTTTGGATATTTTTCTTATCTCTTTCTTAAATTTTTCTGGTATATTCCTTGATGGATAAAGAAAAATCTTTCCTATCTTTATTTTTTTCCCTTCTTTTATATTCAGAAAAACTGTCACATTCCCATATCTGTCCACTCTGCTCTCAACAGTTATATCTGCAAATGGGAAACCGTTATCCATGTAAAACTTTTTCAGCCTTACATAAATGTTGTGAAGCACATTAAGGTCAACAGGATACCCTTCAAGAAGCCCTGTTACTGCTAAAATTTCCCTGTCCCAGAATGACCTGTTCCCTTTTAGATGAAACCTTTTTATTTTTCAGTTTCCTTTTAAGATAAAGTTTTCCATTTTTGTAAGAAATTTTTTCAAAATCTCCTGTCTCTCTGAGAAGGTTCATAATGAGGTTAATATCTCCTGTTTTTCTGTAAACTTCCTGAATATTATTTTTTGGAAGGGGATAATTACTTACAATTTCTAAACTCTGGGCATAGTAAGAAAACTGAGAAGATAAAAAGAAAAATCAGAAAAATTTTTGCCATCTACTCTCCTGAAGGTTATGTAGTATCATTTATTATAATTTATCGGAAGGTTGAGGTTTTATGATTCATAGAGCTCCTGACCATTGCTGGCTCCTGACAACAGTGGTGGGAGCTGGAATACAGGCAGACCTGAAGGTTTTTTCTGCTTTTGGAGTTTACGGAATGTCAGCCATTACAGCCATAACTGTCCAGAACAGCTCAGGAGTTTACCAGTCCATTCCTGTATCTTCAGAAACTGTTTACAGCCAGATAGAGACTGTTGTTACAGACATAGGTATTGATGCCTTCAAAACAGGAATGCTCCAGACTGAAGATAATGTTTTAGCGGTAAGTGAAGCAGTAAAAAAATTTAAGATGAAAAACTTTGTGTGTGATACAGTGATAAAATCAAAAAACGGTAGATACCTGCTGGATAAAAATGCTGTTAAAACATTTATAAAAAAAATTATCCCTCTGACAGATGTAATCACTCCAAACACAGATGAAGCACAGGTTCTGACAGGTGTTCATATAAAGACTGTTCAGGACATGAAAAGGGCAGCAAAAGAGCTTGTAAAGATGGGGGCAAAAGTAGCTGTTGTTAAAGGGGGGCATCTACCACAGGGAGACAGCATCACAGATGTTGTTTACGACGGCAGAGAATACATTCTTCTTACATATCCTGCTGTAAAAACAGAAAATACCCACGGAACAGGATGCACATTTTCATCGGCAATAACAGCATGTCTATCAAAGGGACTGCATCCTCTAAAGGCAGTGAGAGTGGCAAGAGCATATGTTCAGGGAGCGATAGAAAATGCCCTTAATATAGGAAAGGGAAGAGGCAGTCTCAACCATTTCTGGACAGTGAGATGAATATTCTTAATGCCCTTTTCCCCGGCAGATGTGTTATATGTGAAAAGCTGTTTGTGTTTAAGAAACAGAACCTGTTCTGTGAAGAATGTTTATCAAAAATCAAAAAAGAAAAGCTTATATACTGCAGAAGCTGCGGAGCAAGAGAGGTTAACTGCCAGAGATGTATAAAAAACAGGTATTACAATGATATAGAGATATTTCGTGATAACGATTATGCTTTGAACACAGCTTATATACTGGTTCAAAATAAAAAAGTTCAAAAATCTTTCATATCTTATATCTGAAAAAATCATAGAGGACATAACCACATTTGCACAGGAAAAAGATGTGAATCTGGTCACATATGTTCCCCTTCACAGAAAAACCCTGAAAGAAAGAGGTTTTAACCATCTAAGAGAAATTCTGGTTCATATCTTTCCTTCTTACATGATTAGAGAAGTGGTTGAAAAAGTTAGAGACACCCAGCTACAGATGAATCTAACACGGGCTGATAGAATTATAAATCTTAAGGGGGCATTTAGATTGTCAGGAAACGTAAAAGGAAAAAGAGTTCTGGTGTTTGATGACATTATGACGACAGGAACAACAATGCTTCATATGTATAAAACCATAAAAAAGGGCAGACCTGAGAAGATTTTTGGATATCTGATAGGCAGATGATAAAATAATGAAAAATTTTTTTGCTGGAGGACTTTATGAAAATCACTGTAATTGGAGCTGGCTACGTTGGGCTTGTTACAGCAGCCTGTTTTGCAGACCTTGGAAACGAAGTCTTATGCGTTGAAAAGGTGTCTTCAAAGTTAGAAAAACTGTGCAGAGGTATATCTCCCATATACGAACCAGGTCTCACAGAAATGCTTCAGAAAAACATAAAGGAAGGAAGAATACATTTTACAGACAGGATAGAAGAAGGAGTAAGTTTTGCAGATACAATATTTCTGTGTGTTGGAACTCCACAGGGAGATGACGGAAAGGCAGACCTGTCACAGGTGGAGGAAGCATCGAGACAGATAGCACAGCACATGACAGATTACAAACTGATAATAGAAAAATCCACTGTTCCTGTTAACACCCACCAGTGGGTTAAAAAGACTGTAAAAAGATACATAAAAAACCCTGATATACCATTTGACGTGGCATCAAATCCAGAGTTCCTCAGAGAAGGCTCTGCCATATACGACTTTATGAATCCAGACAGGATAGTTGTTGGTGTAGAGTCAGAAAGGGCAAAGAAAATAATGGAAGAGCTCTACAGACCATTTACAGAAAAGGGCTTTCCCCTTCTTATAACAACACCTGCTGCTGCAGAGCTGATAAAACATGCATCAAACTCCTTTTTGGCGATGAAGATATCATACATAAACATGATTGCAGACCTGTGTGAAAAGGTGGGAGCTGACATAAATGAAGTTGCCGACGGAATGGGATACGACAAAAGAATTGGAAGGGCTTTCCTCAATGCAGGTATTGGATACGGGGGCAGCTGTTTTCATCCAGAAGAACTTGCTTTTTATAAACAGGGGAGATGGAGTAGAAGCGTTAACCTTTGAGGAACTTTTTGAGATAGGAAAAAATTCAGAGCTGAAAGATGTAAAAGTGCTGTCGGCTGACGATAATGGTTTCAGCGAGCATCCTCTGGAAATAATAACAGTGAGAGATTACGAAGGAGAAATGATAGAACTGAACCTTTCAATGGGTAGAAAGATAAAAGTTACAAAAGACCATCCAGTCCTGATATACAAAAATGAAGAGATTAAAACCGTCCTTGCAGAAGAAGTAAAAGCAGGTGATAACATTCTTATCCCTGCAAAAACTGGAAAAGAACACAATAGAGAAGTTGAGATAGATGTTATAGAAGAGCTTTCAAAAGATTTATCCCTTCTTGAAAGAACATTGATACACTCCCATCAGTTAGTTGAAAAAAACTTTGGAAAGATTAAAGAAAGTGATTACTATAGACATCCATACGACGTCAAAAAAACAGGTAGTGTCAGACTTTCCACAGTTTTAGATGTAGAAAATATTCATCTTTTTGAAGGAAGGCTATTTACTTCAAAAAGTAGAAGCTGTCATATACCTACAAAAATAACAGTTAACACAGACTTCGCCAGACTTTTAGGATATTTCGCAGCTGAAGGATGGATATCAGAAGACGCAGGAAGAAACGGCATAAAAAGGAAAAGGATTGGATTCACATTTGGAGTGCATGAAGATGAGTATATATCTGACGTAAAAGATATACTATCCTCTTTGAATATACATTTTATAGAAAGAATATCTGGAAACAGCTATACCCTTTTAATATCATCAAACATTTTAGCCTACATATTTGAAAATGTTTTAAAAACAGGAACAAACTCTTATAATAAGAAGATTCCTCCCCAGATTTTTGTCAGCCCATCTTACATAAAAGAGGAATACCTGAAAGGTCTGCTTAGGGGAGATGGGTGCATAACGAAACTGAACAACAGCAAAAATCTGTGTATAGAACTGACAACTGTCAGTAGAAAGCTCGCCCATTCAACGGTTATTCTGCTTCAACACTTGGGAATCGTTGCAACCATTAAAGAAAAATTCTTTAAAGGTTCCAAGGTAAAAACATATCTCATCAGAATAAACGGTATTGAAAACATAGAAAGAGTCGGAAAGTGGCTTGGAAGAAAATGGGAAAACTATATAGCAATAGCAAAAAACTACAAAGAAAAATAAAACCTGCTGGATACAGAATAGAGGAAAGTTTTGCCATTTTAAAGGTAAAGTCTGTTAAAAAAGAGTATTACAAAGGGCAGGTTTATTCTGTAGAAACAGGAAACTCATGCCTTATCTCTTCCTACGGAATATACATACATAACTGCTTCCCCAAAGACGTGAAAGCATTTATCAAGATTGCGGAAGACTACGGACTGGATTTTGGACTGTTAAAAGAGACAGAAAAGATAAACAAAAGAAGGAGGGAGCAGTTTATAGAGAAGATAGAAAGTGTCATATGGATAAGTAAAGACAAAAATATTGCTGTGTGGGGGCTTTCCTTCAAGCCCAACACTGACGATATCAGAGAAGCACCTGCAATAGACATAGTAAAACAGTTAAAAGAAGCAGGGGCAAACCTGAAGCTTTACGACCCTAAAGCAATGGAAAACTTTAAGCAGGTAGTTCCTGAAGAGGAAAATGTTCAGTATGTCAGTGATAAATACGAAGCAGTTAAAGATGCAGACCTTTAGTTCTGATTACTGAATGGGACGAGTTCAGACAGGCAGACATGGAAAAGGTAAAACAGCTTATGAGATTGCCTATAGTTGTAGACGGCAGAAATGTTTATCAGCCTGATGAGATGAAAAAGTTAGGTTTTGAATACTACTCTATTGGGAGGAGTTAATCTCCTCCTTTCTTGCCTCACTGTCCATTAAAACAGCAATCCATCTGGTCTCTTCCCTGAGCTCAAATGCCATCTTTGCAATAACAGTCAGTGGTATAGAGAGAAACATACCTACAGCTCCTAAAACCCAACCCCAGAATACAAGGGATAGGAGAACAACAAGAGGAGAAAGTCCCACGCCCTTACCCATAAAACGGGGCTCTAATATATTTCCTATAATCATATTAATACCTAAATACCAGATAAAAACAGCAAAAGCATACCACAGACCACCGTCAATCAAAAAGCTATAGTGGATAGGAGGAATAGCAAGCTATTATAGAACCTATAGTCGGTATAAAATTAAGCAGAAATGCAAGCATTCCCCACAGAAGAGCAAAATCTACACCTAACACAAACAGGAAAACCCAGGCTAAAAACCCTGTAAAAAATGATGTGACAGTTTTTATTTTCATATACTCAATCACGCTGTCAAAAAATTCATCTACCAGTATTTTTGCCTTTTCACCCTTTGATATTAGCTTCAGCTTCTGGGCAAGCATCATCACTCTCAAGGAGGATAAAAACTGCAAGAATAATGATAAACATTGCGTTTGCTAAGATGTTCCCGAAACTCAGCAGAGAATTGGAAACAAACTGGAATATAAGGTCTGGATTGAGAAAGTCAAAGGACATGTTGGAAGGGACAGTTATACCAAAAATTTTTAGAGTAGATGTCAGTTTTGTTATGTAAATCTGCAGCTTTTCCTGATACTCAGGAAGATTCTGTCTCATATCGTTAACAGAAGTGATAATAGTAAAGGCTAAAATGTAAACAAAAATAAGGTTGATAAACAGAACAATAACCAGTGAGAGCCATTTTGGTAGTTTTCTGTTTACAAAAAACTTAAAAACAGGAAGGAACATTACAGCAAAAAACAGGGCCAGTAAAAACTGAACCACAATGTCCTGAGCAGCCTTTAAACCTGCAATGATAACAATAACAGAGGCAAGAGAAATAAGTAAAACACTTATACGATATCTTTCCATACAGTTAAAATACAACAGATTTTGCGTTTAAGGAAGGTTTTATGGCGGAGAGGGAGGGATTCGAACCCTCGGAGCGGGGAAAACCCGCTCAACTCCTTAGCAGGGAGCCGCCTTCGACCACTCGGCCACCTCTCCTTTAGAGGCAGATATATTATATCCTAAAGCAGAAGTTTTTCAAATTCACAGGAAAAACATAAAAAAGACAACACCTAAAACTATCCGGTAGATGCCAAAAGGGATGAATGTATGCCTTTTCAAAAAGTTCAAAAAGAACTTTATGGCAATTATGGCAAAAATAAACGCAGTTAAAAATCCTGTCCCCAAGGTTATCCAGTTTTCTATCTGAAAGTGATGGTGATTTTTAAATATGTCATACCCGGTGGCAACAAACATTGTAGGCACTGCAAGCAAAAAAGAAAACTCAGCTGCCGTTTTCCTGTCAAAGCCAAGAAGCAGACCACCAATAATTGTTGCTCCGGAACGAGAAGTTCCCGGAATCATCGCAATAGACTGGAAAACTCCAATCAGAAAAGCCTTTGTGTAAGGGATGTCATCTACCGAACAGATGGTATGACTTTCCCTTCTGTAGAACTTTTCAATCAGTATAAAAATTATGCCTCCTAAAATCAGCATAAATGCAACAACATAAGGACTGAAAAGGGATTTAATTATTTTATAAAGCAGGAAGCCTAAAATTCCTGTAGGTATAAAAGCTACTACCAGTTTCTTCCACAGGTTCAGGTCAGAAAACAGTTTCTTCCTGTAAAGAAGTACAACAGCCAGTATAGAGCCAAGCTGAATGGCAACCTCAAAGGTTTTATGAACATCTGTCTGTTTTATCCCAAGTATATGAGAAGTAAGGATTAGATGTCCTGTTGAAGAAACTGGAAGGAACTCTGTCAGACCTTCAACTACACCTAATATGATAGAATCTAATAGGGTCAATAAACACTCCCGGCTTTTTGTAAATATTTTACTACTGATTGACTTCCTGTGAAACCCTCATGTTAACAGCTTCTATGACATGTTTCAGTTTTATCTTTTCGGAGCCTTCAAGGTCTGCTACTGTTCTGCTCACCTTGAGAACCCTGTGGTATCCCCTTGCTGTAAAACCGTACTTTTTAGCAGCCACATTCAGAGCACTTTCAGCTGAAGGCTCTAACTCCACAAATCTTTCAATCATTGAGGGACTCATCTCACTGTTAAAGTTTATAGGATGTTCTCTGAATCTGTTTTTCTGTATCTCGTATGCCCTTACTACCCTTTCCCTGATATTTTCAGACTTTTCCCCTTCAGACATCTTAGAAAGCTCCTCTGGAGGAACACTGCCCACATAACATACCATATCTATCCTGTCTAATACAGGTCCAGAGAGTTTATTGTTATATCTTCTGATTTCAACAGGAGAGCATCTACACTCTTTCTGGGGGTCATTTCTGTATCCACAGGGACATGGATTTGCAGCAGCTACAAGCTGAAATTTTGCAGGAAATATATACCTGCCTGTAGCCCTTGATATAACAACCTTTCTGTCTTCCATAGGTTGCCTGAGAACCTCAAGGGCAGACCTTTTGAACTCTGGGAATTCATCAAGAAACAGCACACCGTTGTGAGCAAGGGAAACCTCTCCTGGTTTAGGAACAGAGCCTCCACCAATAAGGGCAACTTCTGAGAGGGTATGATGGGGATTTCTGAAAGGTCTGCCTTTTACAATCTCATCTTCCAAAATACCAGCTACACTGTGGATTTTTGTTGTTTCTATTGCCTCTTCTAAGCTCATAGGAGGCAGGATGGAAGGGAAAGCCTTTGCCATCATAGACTTTCCAGAGCCGGGGGAACCAATCATCATAATGTTGTGAAATCCTGCTGCAGCTATCTCTAAAGCCCTTTTTACAGAATACTGCCCTTTGATTTCATAGAAGTCTGGATATATACTGTAATCGTTAAATCCTTCAGTAACACTTTTCTCAGCAGGTTTTCTGTCTGTATCCTCTGAGAAAAAATCAATGATTTCTTTAAGGGAAGAAAATCCATAAATGTTTATACTGTCAACTAACGATGCCTCACCACTATTTTTTTCAGGAATAATAAGATTTTTTATACCCTTTTCTTTCAAACTATAGGCAATTGGGAGAGCCCCTTTAATCTTTCTCAGATTTCCGTCAAGGGCAAGCTCCCCTACAAAGGCAAAATCTTTTATCTTTTCGTAGGGAATCATTCCAGCAGATGTTAATATACCAATGGCAACAGGCAGGTCGTAAAGGGTTCCCTGCTTTGGAATGTCTGCAGGGGCAAGATTTACAGTGATTTTCCTGAGTGGAAAAGAAAACCCACTGTTTACAATTGCTGACTTTACCCTCTCTCTGCTTTCTTTCACAGCAGTATCCGGAAGTCCAACAGTTATAAACTGGGGAAGACCCTGTGATATATTAACCTCAACATCAACCACATACCCCTCTACTCCCCATACTCCGCCACTTTTTATAACAGA
>JAUZSJ010000022.1 GCA_030949555.1 Persephonella sp.
TTGCGCAGGTATTGTGCTGTTTACAGCTCTAACTGCATTATCGTTCTTTGTTTTAGAGAAAAAGTACAGTGTTTCTCTGGCAATAATAGACGCTTCAGTTATAATCTTTGCTTTTTTAGTTTATCTTAATGATAAAGTGTTTAGCGAGAGAATAAGTCAGAGAATATTTTCTATATCTGACAGCAGGTTTATAGACGATGTTATTATCAGGCAGATGAACATGCACGGCATAACTGAAGTAATCAACAGAGGAGCGGTTATAGAGTTTTACAGAAAAGGTCAGAAGGCCGGAGAAGTCAGGTTTAGAGTAGATGAAAAAGGAAACCTTTTAAGAATAGATGGAAAGTATATAATAGAAGTGGAGGCACCTGAGTACATACTTCACAACATAGACCACGAAACCTGGAGTCTGATAGGAAAAAAATGAATATAAGACATACTGGTGTGTCAGAGATAAAGGAGATAGTCCAAGCTTTAGAAGAAGAAGGTTACACAAACATATTCACATGGTGTGATGAAGCAGGTTCCTTTTATGACTGGCATACCCATCCATATCAGGAAGTAAGGTGGATTTACAAAGGGGAGATAGTTATGGGAACAGAAGAAGGAGAGTTTGTTTTGAAGGAGGGAGACAGGATAGACCTCCAGTGAAACCCGACACTGCAAAACAGATAGTGGTGTATGCTATGTATGTGGCAGTAAAAAATAGGAGAATAGGATGACAAAAAAAGAAAAACAGAAAATAGATGAACTTGTTATGAAAACATTTACACTGGCATATGAGCTTGGCACTTCATTAGATGAACTACACAGACAGTTCAGGGAGCTGAGATTTAACACTAAAGACCAAGACCTTGAAGCAGCAGTGATAAACTTAGAGCATGCATTTTTTATGACAGCCCAGTCTATAAATATTCTGAAAGAACAGACAAGAAATGTCCTTGTGCCACTTAAAAAAGCCCACAGGACAGGAGAGTAAATGGAAAGACTTCTTCCAACAGTTTTCTTGAAGGCTTATGAAGTTGTTGACGAAAACAGAATGGACAGTTTACAGGATGTAGAAACGCCTCTGATTTTAGTAGAAAACATACCAGATTTTAAGGAAAACACATTCTGGGTAAAAATAAGAAATCTTTGGGTTTTAATAGGCAAAATCCCCCCTTTAAGTCCTGAAAAGGAAGACATAGTCCTGTTCAGAGAAAAGGGACAGTGGGGACTGTTTAAATACTTGGGAGAAGAGGAAGAGAAGGTTATTTTAAGAGACGGTAAAGACCAGAGAACCACAAAAGTTCCGAAGGGAGCCGTAGAATCTTTAGAGCTGTTCGGCAAAGTTATCAGAGTTCAGGAAAAAGTATGAAAAGTTTTATAGCTCTGCTCCTATTAACTGTTTTGCTGGTTTCCTGTCAGAAAGAAAAAAAGGACAGACCAGTTTTAACTGACCACATACTGTTAGACAAATCAGGCAAACCGGTGCCACTATCGGAAAACAGGCTTATTGTCCTAAACTTTATGGCTTACTCCTGCTCTTCATGTATGGAGGAAATACCAGTAATGAAAAAAGTTATAAAAGAAGAACCTTTCAGGGGTAGATTTCAGATTATCGGGATGGTGATAGATTCAGATAAAGGAGACCTCTCAGACCCGTTGTTCCCTATATGCCCAAACCATAAACATAACTTCGTCAGATTTCCTGTGCCGGGAACTCCCACAACTTACATCATAACACCTGAAGGGAAGAAATTAGTCATTATATACGGTGCGGTAACAGAGGAAAATTTCAGAAAGTTTTTGCTTCAGGCTCTTGAGAAGGCTAAAAAATCAAAATAACCAAAACATATTATAATTAATACTCTAAAAATTTAAACGGGGTTGTGTATGGACAGGATGGAGCGTATAAGGAACTTTTCAATAATAGCCCACGTTGACCATGGTAAATCAACACTTGCAGACAGACTTATGGAGTATACAGGGGCTGTTGAAGAAAGGGAGAAAAAAGACCAGCTGTTAGATACCTTAGAGATAGAAAGGGAAAGAGGAATAACCATAAAACTGCAGGCTGTCAGACTAAACTACAGGGCAGAGGATGGAAAAGATTACATTCTTCACCTTATAGACACACCGGGACATGTTGATTTTGGATACGAAGTTTCCCGTTCTCTTGCTGCCTGTGAAGGGGCACTCCTTCTGATAGATGCCACACAAGGTATAGAAGCCCAGACTATAGCAACTTTCTGGCAGGCTTTAGAGCAGGATTTAGAAATAATACCGGTTATAAACAAGATAGACCTTCCGTCAGCAGATGTTGAAAGGATAAAGGAGCAGATTGCAGATGTTTTAGGGCTTGACCCTGATGAAGCCATTCTTGCATCTGGAAAGGCAGGAATAGGAATAAAGGATATCTTAGAAGCTATCGTGAATAAAATCCCTCCACCAGAAGGAGAGGAGAATAAACCTTTAAAGGCTCTTATTTTTGATTCCTACTATGACCCATACAGGGGAGCTGTTGCTTTTGTCAGAATATTTGATGGTGAGGTCAAAAAAGGAACTAAAATAAAACTTATGTCAACAGGAAAAGAGTTTGAGGTTACAGAAGTTGGAGCCCAGACACCCCATATGACACAGTTTGACTCCCTGAAAGCTGGTGATGTTGGATATATAGCAGCTGCAATAAAGGACGTCAGGGACATCAGAATTGGAGACACAATAACAGATGTAAGAAATCCAGCTAAAGAGCCTGTTCCCGGTTTTAGACCTGCAAAGCCGATGGTTTACGCAGGACTTTACCCTACTGGCTCAACACTTTTTGAAGACCTGAGGGACGCTTTAGAAAAATACTCAATAAATGATGCAGCTCTGACATACGAGATGGAAAGCTCCCCAGCTCTGGGTTTAGGCTTTAGATGTGGATTTCTGGGACTTCTCCACATGGAGATTGTTCAGGAAAGGTTAGAGAGAGAATATGAGATAGAGCTGATAACAACAGCACCGAACGTTATATACAGGGTAGTGACAAAAAAGGGTGAAGAGTTAGAGGTGAGAAACCCTGCCCAGATGCCAGACCCATCTGTTATAGACAGGATATTAGAGCCTTACATAGAAGCAAATATCATAACCCCCAATGATTTTGTTGGAGCAGTGATGCAGCTTGTTCAGGAAAAGAGAGGTATCCAGAAGGCTTTTGAGTATATAGACAAAAAAACTGTTCTCCTGAGATACGACATTCCCATGGCAGAGGTGCTGTTTGACTTTCACGACAAGCTGAAAACAGCCACAAGAGGATATGCATCATTTGATTATGAGTTTAAGGATTACAGACCGGGAGACCTCGTTAAGATGGATATAAAAATCAATGGAGAGATTGTTGATGCTCTCTCTTTTATAGTCCATAAAGATAAAGCCTACAGGGTTGGGAGAAACATAGTTGACAAGATGAGAGAGGTTATACCAAGACAGCTGTTTGAAGTGAGGATACAGGCAGTTATAGGTTCTAAGGTTGTGGCTTCAGCAAGGGTGGCTCCCCTCAGAAAAGACGTTCTTGCAAAGTGCTACGGTGGAGACATAACAAGAAAGAAAAAGCTGTTAGAAAAGCAGAAAAAAGGAAAGAAAAGAATGAAACAGCTTGGAAAGGTTGAGCTTCCTCAGGAAGCATTCCTGAGTATACTGAAGGCAGAGTGATATGGCACTGTTTCCAATGTTTGTCAGCTTAGAAGGGAAAAAGGTTTTAGTTGTGGGAGGAGGAACGGTAGCCCTCAGGAAGATAGAAAAGCTTCTTCCTTTCAAGCCAGAAATTAAGGTAATATCAAAAAGATTTTTCAGAAGAGACACTGAATCTTATAAAAAAACATAACATTCCTTATGAAGAAAGAGCCTTTAAACCTTCTGACCTGAAAGACCAGTTTATTGTTATTGTTGCAGTTGACGATATAAAACTGCAGGAAGAGATTTTCAGGTTAACAAGGGATAAAAGCATTTTTGTGAATGCTGTTGACAGCCCTGACTACTGTGATTTTATCTTTCCTGCATACGTGAAGAAAGGGGATGTCGTTATAGGTATAACAAGTTCAGGCTCTGCACCAGGACTTTCTGCAAAGATTAGAAAGCATGTAGAAAAAACACTTCCCCCCAATTTAGAGGATATTCTAAGACAAGTCAGAGAGCTGAGAGAATCTCTCCCAAAAGGAAAAGAAAGACAGAGAAAAATTTTACAGCTTGTAGATGAGCTTTTTGAAGATTAATTTTAAGATAAAAAGCAGGTAGCTATATGATAGACTTTTCAAAAATAAAAGGATTTCTTTTAGACCTTGATGGAGTACTTTACATAATAGACAGACCTGTTCCTGGAGCATCAGAAACATTAAAAAAGCTAAAAAAAATCTTCACTGTCAGATTTATCACAAACACAACAACAAAGCCAAGAAGGTTAGTGTATCAAAAACTGAAAAATATGGGTTTTGAGGTCAGAGAAGAGGAAATTTTTTCAGCCCTTGAAGCAACAAAACAGTTTCTCAAAGAAGATGATGGGGGAGCTTTTTTAATTCTGACAGATGAAGCATTAGAAGATATGAAAGACATCAGAAAGGAACCTGTCAGATACGTTGTTGTTGGTGATGCAAGGGAGAACTTTACCTACAGCAACATGAACAGAGCCTTCAGATATCTTATGGAAGGGGCAGAGCTTGTGGCTGCAGCAAAGAACAGATACTTCAGAGACAGGGACGGTAAACTGTCTATGGACTGTGGCGGTTTTGTTGTTGCTTTAGAGTTTGCCACCGGTAAAAGGCAGAAACTGATAGGCAAGCCTAACAAAGATTTTTTTCTCCTTGCTGTTAAAACAATGGGCTTAAAACCTGAAGAGGTTGCAGTGGTTGGGGATGACATAGAGTCTGACGTTAAAGGTGGGATGGATGCAGGCTTAAAGGGTATATTAGTTAAAACTGGTAAGTTTACTCCTGAAGACTTGAAAAAAGGTATAAAACCAGACCTGATTGTTGAGGACATTAACCAGCTGATAAACTACATTCAGGCATAAATACTGATTTTGTTTTTCTTCTCCTCCCTTTCTTTCATCAGTTCCATTTTTGCCTGTATCTCCATCATTGTTGCCCGAGCAGCAACTGCCCTGTCCTGAGGTGAAGGGTCTGCAGGGGCAAGAGCAGCCCTTTTTATCTTCTGGGCAATCTCAACAGTTTCCTCTGGTGTCTTTCCCTGTTTTATCTTTATAGGAACTTCTCCTCCTACAACATACAGCTTACCATCTGGACCTTTTTGATATTTATACTGAACAGGACCTGTCAGCTCTCCACCAGCTATTTTGTGTGCCATTTCGTGGGCTTTTACTTTCTGCTCAATCATACGAAGCTGCTGAAGTATCTGCTGCTTTTTTATTTCCTGAACTGAGTTTTTCTGACTGTCAACCCATCCATCATAAGCTGATATTCCACCAACCCCCTGCATAACTAATATTAATTTATAGCAGTTTTTTTGAGATGTCATATGGAACAGCTAAAGTTTAAAAAGCAGATAAAACAGAAAGATGAGAAAGTTTAACAAGTTTTTAGAAAAATTTGAGTGTTATCTGGAACAAAATTATTATTTCATTGTAATACGACTATTTTATTATCGTGTTAGTTCTACTGAGATTTGAGGAAAAAGCATCTCTTATATCTTTTCTATGTTGTCAAGGAGTTTAAACAAGAGCTTTTCTATCTGTAAGAATTTTTCTCTGTCTGAGAGCATTTCTTCTGAGCTCTGAATATATTTTCCCTTTTCCATAAGCTCTCCTGCAGAGTTTTCTATCAGAGCTTTTGCACTTTCTTCACTTGTTTCAAGGTGAAACTGGAGTCCTACTACTTTCCCCCTTGTTATACTCAAATGACTGATTTTTGCATCCCTCACTGAAGGCTGTATGAACTGCTCCTTTCGGCACCTCAAATGTGTCTCCGTGCCAGTGAAATGCTGTAAATTCTCTGGGAAAACCTTTAAAACTTTGGCTTTTTTTCCCTTCTTCCGTAAGATAAACAGGAAACCAGCCAATCTCCTTATGGCTGTTTTTATACACTCTTGCCCCTAAAACATCAGCAATGAGCTGAGCTCCAAGACAGATACCTAATATTTTTTTATCAGCTTTTATACACTGTTCTATAAATTTTTTTTCCTGTGTAAGCCACGGGAATTTATCTTCATCGTAAACTCCCATAGGTCCTCCCATCACAATCAAAAAATCAAATTGCTCTAAAGGGGGCAGTTTTTCTCCTAAAAACAGTTTTGTTCCTGAGATTGTGTAGTTTTTCTTTTCAGCCCATCTGAAAATGTTTGCAGGTGTTTCAAAATGAACATGCTGAATGTAGTGCAACCTCACTTTTATCCCTCCCTTTCAGTTATCTCACAGTATTTTTTAAACCTCTCATAAGCTTTTCCTGAAAATAAACTCTCCTGTGCCAGAGTTTTTGCCTCTTCAAAATTTTCTGTTTTCCTGTAAGCCATTATCAGCAGAGCAGCTGTCAAAACGGCAAAAGGTGTGTAAGGGGTGTTTTTTTCTTCCAGCACAGAAAGACATATTCTGCTGTTTTCTTCTAAAGTTATTTTTTTAAGTATGAGCTCTTTGTTTATTCCGTCAGGGTGAATAATCAGATTTTCCTCACCATCTATAAACACCTTTGTTTCGTGATTTGGAAAAGGTTCAACACCCCCCTCAAGACTTTTAAAAACGGTGACTTTTTCCATTCCTGCATACTTTGCAAGCTCTGTATATTTTTCTATGTATGGAGGATGGGAAACTCCTGTGATGACCCTGTCTGTGTTGTATGGATTTAGCATCCTTTCCATCGTGTTGTGGTATGTTCTCAGACCAAATTCCCTCCTCTTTGGGAGTAAATTGAACAATTTTTGTGCAAATATCCTCTGGTGAACAAATCCAAACCCTGTCTTTTCTAATGTTTCCTTTACAGTATCAATGCTGGACGGTGTTTTTGCCCCCATTTTTTCTAATACCTGATGGTATGTTATTCCTCTTTTAGATGGAATATCTTCAGCTCCATGTCCTCCAAGATAAATGCCTGCTCCTGCCCCTATAAATATAGATGCTGGGAGTATGTGAACTGAACGGTCTTTCCCATCGTAGTTTATTGCTATGTCAAGGGGTTTTACATCTGTGCTGACAGCTTTCATATTTTCTCTGTGATACTTCAGAAAACCTTTAAGTTCTTCAACAGAAGCATACTTTATCCTTTCTGCCGACCAGAAAGCACCTGTCTGGATGTCTGTTGCTTCTCCCTCGTTTATCAATTTCTCTACACTGTATGCCTCTTTTTCTGAAAGGTCTTTAAATCTCTTCTTCCCTGCTCCAACTTTTTTTAGATACTCAATCATTTTTTCTCCTGCACAATTTTTGTGATTGATTTTTCTACTGCCCATTTTACCAGAAATCTTTCCTGAATGGGAATTTAAAAGCCTCAGACAGAAATTACATTTTTTGGCACGCTGTTTGATTTATAGGAAGACAAAAAACATAAGATGGGATACAGATGGAAAAACTACTGAAGATATCTCAGGAGAGGAATAAAAAGCTAAACAAAATAGAGCTTTTAAAACAGGAGCATACACCTCAAGAGGCGTGGGAAAAGTTAGAGTATTATGCACAGAAAGGTTTTTCGTCAATACCTGAGCACGACCTGAACTACTTTTTAAAATGTTTTGGTGTTTTTTACAGACCTGCAACGCCAGAAAGATTTATGCTCAGGGTTCGTATTCCGGGAGGAAAACTCAGTTATCAGCAGGCTGTAAAAATAGGAGAAGTTGCTAAAAAATACGGTAATGACTACATAGACCTTACCACAAGAATGCAGGTGGAGCTGAGATACATAAAGGTGGAAGACCTCCCATCTGTCTTAAAAGAGCTGGAAAGTGTGGGAATAACCACTTTTCAGACTGGAGTGGATAATTTCAGAAACGTTGTTCAGGACCCTTTAGACGGACTGGCTTTTGATAATGTTATTGAAACATGGGATATTCTTCAAAAGCTGCAGAGCATATTCCTGGAAAAAAGAAGAATGGATATGTAAACTTCCCAGAAAATTTAATATAGCCATATCAGGAAGTTTATCAAATAGATGTAATGTTTACGGGCATGATGCCTGCTTTGTCCTTGCTGAAAAAGATGGACTGTTTGGCTTCAACGTATTCCTGGGAGGAAAGGTTGGAGCTGTTGCTAAGCCTGCCGATGTGTTTTTGCTGGGGGATGAGGTTCCCCCCTTTTTTGAAGCATTGGGGAAGGTTTTCAAAAAATACGGCTTTAGAGACAGCAGAAGCAGAAACAGACTGAAATATCTGATAGATGCTGTTGGGATAGATGAGATAATAAAGGCAGTTGAGATAGAAGGAGGGAGGAGGTATCAGAAAAAGGGAGTTACACAGACACCTGTTCAGGGAGGAGACAAAACAGGAAAGGTTCAGCTGAAAAATGGGACTTTTGCCCTTCACATGGTAGTTCCGTCTGGTATTTTTTCAGGAACTGCAATGATTCAGACAGCAGAGGTCTCTAAAGAGTTTGGAAGTGGAGAGCTGAGACTGACTGTTGAACAGAATCTGTATGTTGTTGGTATACCAGAAGAAAATATTGGAAAAGCACTGTCTCAGCCTGTATTTCAACAGTATAAAAATAAACATTCTGTATTTTTTTCAGACCTGATAGCATGTGCAGGGACAGAGCACTGTCCATTTGGAGTGATTCCAAACAAGCCTGATGCTATACAGATGGCAGATTATCTGACCAAAAAGTTTCCACATTTAGAGGGAAAAGTCAGAATGTACTGGTCAGCCTGTCAGAAAGGATGCGGTATTCATGGACTGGGAGACATCGGATTTGTTGGGGTAAAGTTCAGAAAAGATGGAAAACCAGTAACAGGTGTTGACATACATTTTGGTGGGACGGTTACGAAGGAGAGTGAAGAGGGAAAACTGCTCATAAAAAATGTGCCCCTTGAAGAGGCAAAATTTTTAGTTGAAGAGCTGATTACTGAATATTCAAAGCTAAAAAAGGATAAAGAAACATTTGAGGAATTTTATAGCAGGATTCTAACACGCATATCCAAAGAGGCTGTTAAGTTTCTTATGAAGTTTAACTATCTGATGAAGAAGAAAAAAATTCCTGTCCGAGTGGAGATAAATGAGACTGTTTTAGGCCGTTTTTCTGAGGAAGAAGAGATTTTTGGATTTGGATTTCAGATATACAGAAAGCTCACAGGAAAAGCACCATACTCAAGGAGCAACATTTTAGAGATATACGACGAACCAAAACCTGAAAGCCTGAAGAAGTTAAAACCAGACATACCTGCAAAACTATCTGAAATCGTTATGAAAATGATAGAAAAAAGTCCTGAGAAAAGATTCAAAGTGTTTACAGAAATAGAACAACATATAAAAGAAATATGAGGAGGAGAAGATGTTTTCAGACAGTTTTAAGGTTAAAGGCAGTCCACCTTTAGGTCTTGCAATGGCAACATTCGGTTTTTTTATTGGTTTTGCTGCAGTTTCCCTCTACGGGCCTGTGGCAAAAAATTTGAAAGAGATTTTAGGTCTTTCCGGTTTTCTACTCGGGCTTCTTGTTGCTGCTCCAAACCTTACAGGTTCACTTCTCAGAATTCCTTTTGCTGCATGGGTTGATAAGGTAGGAGGTAAAATACCTCTTGCCACACTTCTTGTTCTATCTGTGATAGGTATGGCAGGACTCTCCACAATGCTGTATATATACTATCCAGATTTAAAGCCCTGGATGTACTGGCTTATACTGTTCTTTGGGTTTTTAAGTGGCTGTGGTATAGCAACTTTTTCTGTAGGTATTGCCCAGACAGCATACTGGTTTCCAGAAAGTAAGCAGGGATTTGCCTTAGGTATGTATGCTGGGATTGGTAATCTTGCCCCCGGAATTTTCGGCATGATACTTCCCTTTGCACTGAAAGAGATTGGACTTACAAACTCATACATCCTGTGGTTTGGTTTTTTACTGATTGGAACAGTTATATATATACTTTTTGCAAAAGATGCACCTTACTTTCAGCTGATAAAAGCTGGAGTTCCCAGAGAAGAGGCTGTCAGAAGGGCAAAAGAGCTTGGTCAGGAGCTTATACCAACAGGTAGTCTGATTGAATCTTTAAAAAATTCAGCAAGACATGTGGAAACATGGGCACTGGTAGCTCTTTACTTTACTTCTTTTGGTGGATTCTTAGCCCTTACAGGATGGTTTATCGTTTTCTGGGTTCAAAGTTATGATATGGAAGTAAAACACGCTGGACTGCTGATGGCTTTTGGGTTTTCCCTCCTCGCATCTGTTATAAGGATTTTTGGTGGATGGGTTTCAGACAAAATAGGTGGTGAACTTGTTTCAATAATAGCTTTCTCAATGGTTTTAGTTGGTGCTGTAACTGTGATAATAGGAGGAAATACAAATTTTGCCGTTTCCCTGACAGGAGAGATTCTTATGGGAGCTGGAATGGGAATTGCCAATGGTGCTGTATTTAAACTTGTTCCTAAATATGTTCCCCATGCAACAGGTGGAGCAGCAGGATGGGTAGGTGGTCTTGGAGCTTTTGGTGGTTTTGTTGTTCCTCCTATACTGGGTCTGTTTGTTCAGTATCAGGGAGTAGCTGGATATGCAAATGGTTTTATCGTTTATGTTGTTCTTGCAATGTCGGCAATTACAATATCTGCCCTTCTGTGGAGAGCTTATGGGAAAGAAATTAATAAACCTATAGAGGAGTAAAAGATGGAGCAGATACTTGCTACTGCACAATGTCCATACTGCGGGTGTTGGTTGTGGTCTTGAGATTTTCAAGGATAAAAAAGGCAGGATAAAAATAAGGGGGGATAAAACCCATCCTGCCACGAAAGGAGACCTGTGTCTCAAGCCTATACCACTACCAAAAGTTATGGATGTTGGGAGGGTTCCTGCTCCCCTTTACAGGGAAGACAAGAAACAGCAGTTCAGGGAGATTTCTTGGGAAGAGGCATTTAAGATAATAGCTGAAAAATTGAAAAAAAATCAGCCAGACGAAAACTACTTCTACATATCCGGTCAGCTGACCACGGAAGACAGTTATGTTATAAACAAGTTTGTTAAAGGATTTGTAAGGACAAACAATATAGACGCAAACTCAAGGCTGTGTATGGCATCTGCTGTGATGGGATATAAACTCTCCTTTGGCTCAGACGGTCCTCCTGGAAGTTATGAGGATATTGATGATGCAGATACCTTTATCTTTGCAGGTTCTAACGCTGTATGGACTCATCCTGTTTTATTTAAAAGGGTATTAAACAGGAAAAAAAACTATCCAGATGCAAAAATTATCGTTATAGACCCTGTTTATACTGCAACAGCAGAAAAGGCAGACCTCTGGATAGATATAAAACCGGGAACAGATACAGTTTTGTTTAACAGCGTTCTGTATCTTCTAAATAAAAAAGGATGGATAGACCATGAATTTATCGAAAAATATACGGAAGGATTTTCTGAAGCTTTAGAGGAGGCTGAAAAGTATCCACCAGAGATAGCATCAAGGATATGTGATATAAAAGTCAGCTGTATTTACAGGCTTGCAGAGATATACGCACTGAGTAAAAAAGTGCTTTCTTTCTGGACTATGGGTTTAAATCAGTCTTCAAATGGTACGATGAAGAATTTATCCCTTATTAATTTACATCTTGCAACAGGAAGACTGAATGAAAAAGGGTGTCCTTTTTCCCTGACTGGTCAGCCCAACGCAATGGGGGGAAGGGAGGTTGGTTATTTGGTTAACGGTCTTCCTGGTTATAGAGATGTAAGAAATGAAAGTGACAGAAGGTTTATAGAACAGCTGTGGGGTATTCCTGAAGGAAGCATTCAGGGAAAACCGGGAAAAACAGTGGTGGAAGCTGTAGATAGTATGATAGAGGGTCAGATAAAACTCCTGTGGATAGTGTGCACAAATCCTGCTGTAACCATGCCCAATCTCAACAGGTTCTGGAAAGCTCTGAGAAATACTTTTGTTATTGTGCAGGATGCCTATCTTACAGACTCTGTAGATTACGCAAACCTTGTTCTTCCTGCAACCCAGTGGGGAGAAAAAGAAGGGATTATGACAGGCTCTGACAGAACAGTAACATATAACAAAACATTTAAACAGCCTCCTCCTCAGTGTAAACACGACTGGGAGATATTCTGTGAAGTGGCAAAAGAGATGGGATGGGGGGAGTATTTTGATTACAGAAACAGCAAGGAAATATTTAATGAGTTTAAACAGACAACAAAGGGAAGACTGTGTGATATATCCCACTGGAATTACGAAGACCTGCCAAAGCAGTGGGGAGGTAAGTGGCTTTATAGAAATCTAAAGTTTCCGACACCTTCAGGAAAGGCAAAGTTTAACAGAGCACAGTTCAGACCTCCTTCTGACACAATAAAATATCCATACAGCTTTGCCCTGACAACAGGAAGGACAAAAAAACAGTGGCACACTATGACCAGAACAGGTAAGTCCCATGAACTTTTAAGGGGAGAATCTGAGCCTTTTATACTTCTTAATGAAGAGGATGCATTTGAACTGGGCATTATGGATAACGACTACATAAATGTGAAATCAAAGAGAGGTCAGGTATACATCAGAGCAAAAACAGGAAAAATAAAAAGAGGTGTTGTCTTTTCACCATTTGGCTACGGAAAAATTTACCATTTTCCTACAAACATACTGGTCAGTGATACTTTAGACCCTGTCTCAAAGGAACCAGAGCTAAAATTTTCCAGTATTTTCATAAAGGCAAGAAAGAAAAGGATATACAGACTGTCTGACGAAGTTTACACAAAGCTAAAAGAGAGCTATCCTGAGATAGGACATTACCTTATTGATGTTATAGAAGAAGGACTAAATGAAACCTTGAAAGAACTGACAGACAGAGAAATAATAAAGATTATTTCCTCTAAATTTAGAGAGCTTATAGACCTGTTTATAACAAGACCTGCTGAATGGGAAAAAGTATCTCTTTTGAATGAGAAGATAGCAGGAATATACATAAAGATGGAGGTTGAACCACAGCTCCAGAAAAGATTGACACAGGATTTTGTCAAGGCACTGAACAGAATTTATGAACCTTCTGAAGATACACTTCAGGCGTGGGAATATGTCCACGAATTTCTGTATCATGGAATTTTTGAGATTGTAAAAAAACATTATGAGGAAAATCTTCTGTCTACATAGATAATCTGTTCTGAATTTTGATTTGAAATTAGCAAAAGATATATTTAATGTATTATTTATTATGTTAGATTCTATTGACAGATTTATTCTTAACAGCATAAGGGAAAGAACTGTCTCAGGACATAAGCTCTCAGAAGCACTGAACATATCCAGAACAGCTGTATGGAAGAGAGTAAAAAAATTAGAGTCGCTGGGATACACTATAGAAAAATCTAACAGAGGATACAGACTGAAAAAAATCAGATTTACTTCTTTTTGACGAAGTCAGGCCATATTTAAACACAGAGAGGATAGGGAACATTACATCTTTTTAAAGAGATTGATTCAACAAAACAGTTTTGCAAAAGCAAAGGATTTACCTGACGGAACTGTTGTTGTTGCAGAGAATCAGACAGCAGGAAGAGGAAGAAAAGGAAGAAAATGGGTATCAACTTACAAAAAAGGACTTTACTTTACGATTGTTCTCAAAGAAAAGATTCCTGTAAACGAGATGCTGCCTTTTTCATTTATTTTCCCTATTTCTGTAAAAAATGCAGTGGAAGATTTACTGGGTATTGATAACATCAGGATAAAAATGGCCTAACGACCTTTATATAGGTGATAAAAAGTTTGCTGGCTTTTTGACAGAAACAGAGTTTGAAGGTAGTGAACTATCAAGGCTGATTGTGGGAATAGGTGTAAATGTCAATCAAAGAAAAGAAGATTTTGACAAAACGCTAATTGCAACATCTCTTCTTATTGAGGCAGGCAAGCCTGTTGACAGGAAAAAGCTGTTTGGATTTATTCTCAGCAAGGTTGAAAAACCTCAGAAACTTTAACAGGGACAGGACTTTTTAAAAGAAGTTGAAAATTTTCTGCTGTGGAAAGGGGAAAAGGTAGAGGTTTTAGACGAAGGGATTAACGGTATTTTGATAGGTATTACAGAAACTGGAGGAATAAGAATTCTGACCGATAATAAAATTTTAGAACTCTACTCAGGTGATTTAAGTTTAAGGAGGAAAGGTTGAGAGTATCCTCAGTATCTAAAGGAAGGATTAAAAAATTTTGTTGAGGAAAGACCTGAAGGTTATGAACTTTTAGGTTCAGCAAAAGAGGGAGTACACAGAGCTGAGATATACATAAATAAGTCAGGGGATAAAATAGCAGATGCTAAATTCAGTGCCTCAAAAAGATGTAAAAAGTTGCTTGCTGTTGCTGACCTTATCACAGAGAAACTGAAAGGTCAGGAGGCAGGAAAAATCAGCATTAACCCTGAAGAGATTTTAAAGTTTTTTGCAGAAGAAAAAGAGAAAGACAAGATTAAAAATCGTATCTCTATTGTGCTTAATGCTGTAAGATGAAGAAATTGATTTTCTTTGTCTTTTTACTATTGTTGGTTTCCTGCGACACAGAAAGAGATTATTTAAAGATCGGGACCAATGTATGGCCAGGTTATGAGCCTCTTTATGTTGCAAGGGAGCTTGGTTATCTGAAAGGAATTCCTGTTCACATAGTGGAATATGGGTCTGCCTCACAGGTTATAAGAGCATACAGGAATAGACTGATTAATAGTGCAGCTCTGACTCTGGATGAGGTAATCCTCCTTAAAAGTTATGGGTTTGACCCTGTTGTAGTTCTTGTTATGGACGTGTCTAATGGTGCTGATGCTATTGTTGCCCGTAAAGGTATAGAGACCTTATCGGACCTTAAAGGTAAAAAAGTAGGTGTAGAAAACTCAGCACTGGGAGCATATATGCTGCTCAGAGCACTGGAAAAGGCTGGATTATCGCTGAAAGATATCAGGATAGTATCTATAGAAGTTAACGAACACTACAGATGGTTTAAAGAAGGGAAAGTTGACGCAGTGGTAACATTTGAACCTGTTAAAAGTAAACTTACCAAAATAGGAGGTAAAGTGATATTTGACAGCTCTCAGATACCGGGAGAGATAGTTGACGTTCTTGTTGTAGAAAGAGACTATCTGGATAAACATCCCCAGATTGTAAAAAAAGTTGTAGATGGCTGGTTCAAAGCTGTTAAAAAATTAAACGAAAATGATGTGAAAAAAATTATTTCTCAAAGAGAAAAGATAAGTATGTCTGATTTGGAGAGGGCATATACAGGACTTAAAATCCCTGACCGAAAAGAAAACATAGTTATGCTGAGTAAAGAGCAGGCAAAACTACTTTCTGTAGCTGTTAAACTTTTGCACATAATGCAGGAGAAAAAGATTATAACTCGCAGGGTTGATGTTACGGATATGTTTGATGGAAGGTTTGTAAGATAAGTTATGTTTCTTGATAAACTGCTCCTTTTCTTTCCTATAAGAGTTGTTTTTCCTGTTTTTGCTCTGATTATATTTTTAATAACTGGGATATACTCTGGATGGTCTGAGCTGATAGAATCAAAAAAAGAGATAGAACAGGGAAAATTAGAATATCTGTGTAAAACAGCGGCTGAACTTCAGGAATTGGCAGAATTTTCTGCATGGAAGAAGAATTTAGAATTAATAGAAAGAAAGATTATAAACGAATCTGCAGACCCTTTTATTGACGTAATCTTTGTAGCAGCTCCTTCAGGAAAATTAATTATCTCTTCAAAAAGAAAGTATATTGGGGAAAACTACGTAGAAGTAATTCGCAAAAACCTTCCACACTCGCATAAAGAGGTTCTTAGTTTTATAAAAAGTTTTGAGAAAAAAGCAGGACTTGTGTGCAGTCATATTGAAAGGGAAAATGTTGTTATCGCTGCATCTCCTATTATTTTTTACCAGAAAGATTTAAGGACAACATCAACAGGTTTTTTATACATGCAGTATAATGTGGAAAAACTGGAAGAAATTTATAAACAGCATATTGTCCTTAAAGTGTTACAGCAGTATGGATTTTTTATCCTGATGTTTGCTCTCCTGTACATTGGTTTTAACAAAATGATAGGAGAAAGAATAGATACTATAGTGAGAGCTACACAGGATATAGTCAGGGGAAATATGGATGTCAGGATACACATCAGAGGAAGGGATGAATTTGCTGTAATTGCTTCTGTTATAAACAACCTTGTTGATAAACTAAACAGATACATCAGTTATGATTACTTAACAGGTATTTTAAACAGATTTGGTCTGGAAAACAGATAGAAAGGCAGCTTATCGAAAATCCTAACTTCTGGAGTGTCTTTATACTTATTGACCTTGATAATTTTAAAAAATGTTAATGATACATTTGGTCATGATGTGGGAGATAGATTGCTGAAGAGTTTTTCAAGAAGACTAACGGAAGTAGCATCAGGAAAGAGCAGTAGGAAGACTTGGAGGAGATGAGTTCATAATATTTTTCCAGACAGAAGAAAAACCTGACATAGGAACAGTAATGGAGAAATTACAGAAAGAGCTGACAGGAGATATATATATAGAAGACAAACAGTTTGATATTTCGTTTACTGCAGGTGTAACTATAAAAAAGAAATCCTCATCATTTTTTGAACTTTTAAAAGAAAGTGATATAGCTCTGTATTACGGAAAGAGAAGAGGGAAAAACTGTTTGTTATATTTAATGACACTATCAGATTGCAGGAAGAGAGAAAAGTAAAACTGAATGAAATTCTGAAAAAGTCAGCAGAAAGAGAGTCTTTTTACCTTGTGTATCAGCCGATAATAGAGGTTAAAACAAAAAAGATTTATGCTGTTGAAGCGCTTCTGAGGATGAGAGACCATAACGAGCTTGGCAGGATAAACCCTGACGAGTTTATACCTATTTTAGAAGAAACAGGTATGATTAAGCAGGTCGGCTACTGGATAATAGATGAGGTATGCCAGCAGATTAAAAAATGGAATAAAGAAAATGGTGTCTGGATTCCTGTGTCTATAAACATAGACATACAGCAACTGTTAGATGAGAACTTTGTTGAAAGTGTTAAGGAAATAATTGTAAAACATGACATCAATCCTCGTTACATAAAGTTTGAAATTACAGAAAGTGAAGCCATGAAGTTTCCTGAAATTATTATTGAGGTACTGAAAAAGCTAAAAGGGATTGGTATAGAAATTTCTATTGATGACTTTGGGACAGGATACTCCTCTCTGAGCTACTTAAAGATAATGCCAGTATCTTACATAAAGATTGATAAGTCTTTTGTCCAGAACATTCCACATAACAAAAGTGATAACATTCTTGTTATGACTATAGTAAACCTGGCAAAACTGTTTGGGTTCAAAACAGTAGCCGAAGGGGTTGAAGAAAAAGTTCAGTTTCTATTCCTTGAAGAGATTGGGTGCGATTATGTTCAGGGGTATTACTTCAGCAGACCTGTTCCTCCAGACAGGATAAAAGAGATGCTGACATCTCAGGCGTAAATAGAGACTTTATTACCTTTTACAACATTTTCTTGAGGGCTGTTATTACTCTGATTTACCTGCTGAGACTGGTCTGTCTGGAGATTCTTCTGTATCAGCATATCAACCATCTGCTTTTGCATCTCCAATATACTTTTGTAAATGTTCATCCCATTATTTTCAACTTTCATTTTAAATACCTCCATTGTAAATTTAGTTTATAAACAGATTTTTTTCAAGGGGAAAGATGATAAAGATTTATTTCTGTATGGATAAAGGACTGAGGAATTATCAGGAAGACTGTATTTATATAGATGGTGATATTTTTCAGATAGAGTATATGGAGTGTCCAGCAGAAAAAGCTGTAGTTGAGAAATCATCTGCTCTTTTTGCTGTATGTGGACGGGATGGGAGGACTGTCCCATGGAGATGTGGCAAGCAGGTTTGTGTGTGAGAAGCTGAAGGAGATGAGCATACCTTTTTCAAAGGAAGGAGTTGTAAATGCACTGAGAAAAATTCAGCAAGAGTTTGAAAAATCTGCTCTTACATGGAGTGGAACAACTGTTGCAGGGGTCTATATAAAGGAAAAAAGGGGGATAATATTCAATGTAGGAGACAGCAGAGTCTACAAATATACCCCAGAAAGATTAATCTACCTTTCCCACGACTACAGTTATGTTCAGTCTCTTGTTGACAGAGGGATTATATCTTATGAAGAGGCATTTTGCCATTCGGAAAAATATATTGTTGAGTTTGGTATTGGTGACGTTTTTTCTCAGGAATGGGCTTCTGGTAAAATGCCTTATGTTGTTG
>JAUZSJ010000023.1 GCA_030949555.1 Persephonella sp.
TATAATGTTCCAGTATTTTTTAGGAACCTTTTTCATAAGCTCCATTTCTGTCTCTTCAGGACTTTTTGTTTTTACAAATCCTAATCTGTTGGAAATCCTGTGAACATGAGTGTCAACGCATATGGCAGGTTTTTTAAAGGAAAGCGCCAGCACTAAATTTGCTGTTTTTCTTCCTACACCGGGAAGTTTCAAGAGTTCTTCCAGACTGTCTGGAACATTACCTCCATAGTCTTTTACGATAATTTCTGATATTTTTTTTATAGTTTTTGCTTTATTCCTGTAGAATCCTGCCGGATATATAGCTCTGGCTATTTCTTCTTCAGAAAGCTTCAGTATATCGCAAGGATTGTCTGCTATTTTGAAATAATTTTTTCTGAAGCCCGGGCAGTAACTTCATCTTTTGTCCTCAGACTGATAAGGGTTGATATCAGTATCTGAAAAGGACTCCTTTTATCCCTCTTTACGCCATAAGGGAAACCACAGGAGCATTCCACTTTGGAAACTCTTTTTCCAAGAATGTTTAAAACCTTAATAAATGTGGCTTTGTCCATAAGATAGAATTATACTAAATGTATGAGGATTATTGTCCCTGTTTTTAATTGCTTTTACTGGAGCTCTATCCTACGAGGTAAAAATACTGTCCCACAACTTTTTCCAGCGAGTCTTAACCTGATGAAAATAACAGAATGGAAAAACAGTAAAATAGAGATTGTGTGTAATGGAGGCTCTTTTTATTTTCCAGCCACAGGAGAAAAGAGCTTTTTTGCAATACCTTACAGTTGTAAAGATATAGCTATATTGAACGTAATCAGAAAAGGTAAAGTGATTTTTAGGAAGTTTATAAAAATCAGGAAAAAGTCTTATCCAGTTTCAAGGATAACAGTAAGAGAGAGAAAAAAGACAAAAAAAGTTTTAAAAAGGATAGAGAAAGAGCATAAGAAACTGAGAAGTATTCTTACTACCGTATCACCCTAGAAATACAGAGAATATAGCTTTTTAAGACCTTTAAAAAAGATAAAGATATCCACACCTTTTGGTGCCCAGAGAATTGTAAATGGAAAAAGGAAGTCTATTCACTGGGGCATTGATTTTGTAGCTTCAGAGGGAACGCCAGTTTATGCTTCTCTGACAGGAAAAGTAGTTCTGGCACAAGAACTTTTTTACACAGGAAAAACTGTTGTTATTGACCATGGAAAGGGACTTTTCACTCTTTATGCTCATCTATCCCGTATTTCTGTTAAGGAAGGAGAAATGGTAAAAAGGGGAAAGATTATAGGAAATGTAGGTTCAACAGGAAGGTCAACAGGACCTCACCTGCATTTTGGGGTTTATCTTGTGGGGATGAGAATAGACCCAGATTTGGTTTTCAGGCTTAAACTGTAATATATTTTAAAAAAAGAGTAGAAAGGAGAAAGATGTTAGAAAAAAATGTAACACCAATGCTTGCCCAGTATCACAGAATAAAAAATGAGTATCCTGATGCCCTTGTTTTATACAGACTTGGGGATTTTTATGAGATGTTTTACGAAGATGCATACACTGGAGCAAGGGATTTAAACATTGCCCTGACAAGGAAAAAGGTAGGGAAGTCTCAGTATATTCCTATGTGCGGAATTCCATATCATGCAGCAGACAGCTATATCAGTAGACTTGTTTCTAAAGGGCATAAAGTAGCTATCTGAGAACAGTTAGAGGATGCCTCAAAAGCTAAAGAGGCATTGGTTGTAAAAGCAGACGCTGGCAAGCAGCTATCACTCTGCGGAGACTTACTTTGAAAACGAAAAGATGAGGTCTGCCCTCTGTGGTATATACCCCTCTGGAAAGAAGTATGGAGTTTCATTTCTTGACCTTTCAACTGGAGAGTTTTTTGCATCTATAATGGATTACGGCAGTCTGACTTCTTTCCTTGGAAAGTTCCAGCCTAAAGAGATTCTTATCCCAGAAGATGAGAACTTTCAGCATTTAAGTGAAAACTTCAGAAATATATACTTTACACCCCTTAAAGAGGATTTCTTCTCACAGGGATGCACTGAATGAACTGCTACAGTTTTTTAAAACATTCCATTTTTCTTCCTTTGGTTTCAGCAGTGAGGAAGTAGATGCTGTAATATCCGCGTCAGCTATCCTGAAATATGCAAAGATAACACAAAAGACATTTCTACCTTTTATATCTTCACTCAAACCATACAGGAGAAGACATATATATGAGACTTGACTACTCAGCTCAGAAACATCTGGAGATTGTGAGAGCGCTTCAGATGGAAATCTTCCCCTTGTAAAAGTGCTTGATAAAACACTTACAGGAATGGGAAGGAGAAAGCTGAGATTTTTCCTGCTACACCCCTTAAAAAATGTTGAGATGATAAAACAGAGACAGGAGGCTGTTGAAGAGCTTGTAAAAAACAGCAGTCTGAGGGAAAACATAAGAGAGATTTTAAAAGAGATATTTGATATAGAAAGGCTTGTATCAAAGATATCATCAGGAACGATGTCTCCCAGAGATATGGTATCTCTGAGGGAATCACTCAAGCAGATAAAAAAACTGAAAAATCTGGAATCACAGGTAAACTCAACATTCCTGAAAGATGTATTCTCAAAATTAGAAGATTTTGAATGGTTAATAGAAAATTAGACAGATACCTGGAGGATAATCCACCCACACATCTAAAAGGGGCGGAGGACTTATAAAAAAGGAGTTGAAAAACAACCTCGATGAGCTAAAGGAGATTAAAGAAAAACGGGAGAACCAGTGGCTCAGGGAGTACCAGGAAGGCAGCTCAGAAAGAGAAACAGGAATACAGAGTTTGAAAGTAGGCTTTAATAAAGTAATGGGATACTACATAGAGGTAACAAAACCAAACCTGAAATTTGTTCCTCCCCACTACAGAAGAAGACAGACATTATCAAATGCTGAAAGATTTATAACAGATGGAACTCCAGAGATTTGAGGAAAGATATCTTTCTGCAGATGAAAAGATTAAGGCACTGGAGTACGAGATATTTATGAGTCTGAGGGAAGAAGTTGCTTCCTGTTTCCCGGCAGTACTTGTGGAAAACAGCACAGCAGTGTGGGAGTATACAGATGCGGATGCAGTCTATGGCTGCAGATTGCTCTGTTGAGAAGGGTGGGCTAAAACCTGAAATACACGGATGGTTACGAGTATAGAGATAAAGGAAGGATTTCATCCTGTAATATCGGAGTCGATGCCGGACTTTGTTCCGGCCAGTCTGATAGATGAACATAATCTCCCACTTCCACATAATAACAGGTCCCAATATGGCAGGTAAAAGTACTTTCATAAGGCAGTCTGCCCTTATAATCCTCCTTGCCCATACAGGTTCTTTCATACCAGCAAAAAAGGGAAAGATAGGAATTATTGATGGAATATATACAAGAATAGGCTCTGGAGATGTTTTATCAAAGGGACTGTCAACATTTATGGTTGAGATGCTTGAAGTAGCAAATATTTTAAACAACATAACAGAGAGGTCTTTTGTCGTTCTTGATGAAGTTGGAAGAGGAACAAGTACTTATGACGGAATATCAATAGCATGGGCTGTTTCTGAGTACATAAGTAAAGAGAAAAAGACAAAAACATTATTTGCGACACATTATCATGAACTGACTAAGTTAGAGGAAGAGATACCGGGAATTAAAAACTTCCATATGCATATAAAAGAAGAAAGGAGAAGAGATAAAATTTTTATACAGGGTTTCTGAGGGTTTTTCAAACAAAAGTTACGGGGTTCATGTGGCAAAACTGGCAGGTATAAACGAAGAAATAATAAAGAGAGCTTATGAGATACTGTATCATCTTGAAGAAGAGCAGGAGAGTACAAGATAGACGAAACAATAATAAATCTTTCTCAGAAAAAGGAAGAATACCTACCCTTATTTGAGACTGTTCAGGATAGAGAAGAATATCACCAGATTATAAAAGAGATAGAAGATTTAGACCTTGCTTCAATAACACCAATTGACGCTATGGTTTTCCTTAACAATCTGAAAAAAAGAATAAAAATTAATAAAAAGGGCGGTATCTGAATGATACCGCCAGAAATAGGAGGTTAGGAAGGCCATGAGAGGAAACACAGCTCAGGTGCTGCAATTTCCAACAAACCTAACCTGAGGGATTTGTATTATATGCAAAAAATGAAAAAAATCAATATCTTATATCACAGAAAGGTTTTCACATTATATGTTTGGAGAGAGTGTTAAAAACAGTTCTTACAGCCTCGTCAACGTCCTGTGGCGTAAATTCTGCATCAACTCCCGTCCCCAAAGTCTTGAAGTATCTTAATATTTTGTATACCGGTTTACCATTCTCAATTTTTTTAGCTAATATAAAAACAACATTTCCCACTTTTCCCGGTTGAACAGTTTCCAAGACAGTATAGCCTTTCAGGGCTTTATAAAGGGGAAGACCGTCAGGAAGACTGTACTCTCTCATTATAGGTATAACATCTTCTGGTTTTTCTATCTTTATCTCCATCAAACCCCTCCTAACCTTATGTGTGTATTTAATATAATTGAATTATTCTGCTGTTGCCATTTTTATAGTTTTTTGTATCTCTTTTTCTGGGATTTCTTTCCATTCTTTAGGTTTCAGACTATCTATTGTAATACTGCCAATACTTATCCTGAACAGTCTGTGAACAGGATGCCCAAATGAAGACCATAAACCTTCTCACTACTCTTTTCTGCCCTGAGTGAATGCTTATTTCAATAACTGTTGAATTTTTCTTTTTCTTCAGGATTTTAATACTATCAGGCTTTAAATATGTATCCTGTAGTCTTTTCCCTTTTCTCATCCTGTTGAAAGTCTCTACATTTACCCTTCCCTCTATTTCAACAACATATTTCTTTGGTATTTTTCTTCTCGGATGCATCAGAATATTGGCAAAATCTCCGTCATTTGTAAGAACAAGCAACCCTTCACTGTTGTAATCCAGTCTTCCTGCAGGAAACAGCCTTTCTTTTATACCAATTTCTTTAAACAGGTCTGTCAGTGTTTTTCTTCCAAATCTGTCTCTACCCAGCTGTGTAAGATAACCGACAGGTTTGTACAGTTTTATATAAACCTTTTTTTCTCTATTTTTTACAACTTTCCCTTCCACTTCTACATAATCTTTTTCTGGGTCTATTTTCATACCAAGCTGTAAGACTTTTTGACCATTTACCTTTACTTTTCCTTCCTTTATAAGTTCATCTGCCTTTCTCCTTGAACAGTATCCTGACTGGGCAATAAATCTGTTCAGTCTTACTTTCATTTGTTTTTTTACCTGATAGAGTTTGATTTTTATCTTAAATAATATAAGAAAAAGAGGAAGAGATGCTAAAGATAATCATCTTAGGTTTTTTATGGAATTTCTGTTTATAACCGTTTTATGACCCTGAAAAATGGTTCTCAGGCAACACCTGGTCAGATTAAGGTGGCCCTTAAAAAAGGCTTGATATATTATTACAGCTGAGAAGGAAACTTTTGAAAAGATAACCAGGCTGAGAAGCCAGATATTAGGAGCAAAAACGCCTTTTGAGGTGTCAGAAATAGAGAAACAGTCAAGACAGATATTAAAATATACTTGTTGCTGTTGAGAACTATCCTGAGCTGAGAACATCAGAGCTTGCAAAACAGCTTACTGATGCAATAAACATTCCCCATTTGAACATATCAAGAAACACGAGAATAAGATTCCACAGGTCTTATAGATACCTAACCCTTCCTGTGGGAAAACTGCAGGCTTCCCAGAAATCAGCTTCAGGCGGAGGTTTTGGGGCAGGAGGAGGCTTTGGTGGGGGAGGAGCAGGAGGAAGATGACCAAAGTTTGTGCATATTGGTATTGACTTTATACACAAAAAGGCACATACTTATTGCTGGAGTTGTTTAAAGGTCTGGGGAGGGGCCCCTTCCATTGAGCGCTCAAACAGGTCTTTAAACACTTCAAAAAAGTAATTTTTATTTGGAGGATTTTTAGTAATGCGTCACACAGGTACAGTAAAATGGTTTAACTCAAAAAAAGGGTACGGATTTATCACAAGAGATGATGGTCAGGGAGATGTTTTTGTTCACTTCTCAGCCATTCAGGGTGAAGGATTCAAAACTCTTGAAGAAGGACAGAGAGTAGAGTTTGACATTGTCAAAGAAGATAAGGGTGAAAAGGCTCAAAACGTCGTAGTAAGCGGCTAATATCTTTACATACAGGGGTGGATTTTCACCCCTTTTTTCATTACTTTATATTTCAAAAACTGTCAGGAAATAATATGAGGAACCTTTTGCTGTCTGTTTTGCTTTTCCTGTCTTTTTCTGTAATATCAAAAGGAGAAACAGGTGTTTACAGAGCTTATGTTTACTTTATCCCCGTCGGAGAGATAACATTTGATGTAAAAAAAGATAAAGCATTTGTTAAAGGAGAGACCTATAAAAGTCTGAAATGGCTTTACAACTATACTTTCAGATTTGAAGCAAACAGTGATGGCTACTTTCTGTATGAGAAGGAAAATAAAAAAGAAAAGATATATAAAGATGAGCAGATAAAAAAGAAAAAACCATGGCTTCCTCTTATAGTTAAATACATAATGGAAGGTAAAAAACCAGATTCAGAAAAAGACAGAAACTTTCCTTACAGAATTGAACGACAGAAAGACAGAGTGATTATATACCCACTAAAAAGTAAAAAAGTTAAAAAAATAGTGATGTTGCTGAAAAACGGCAGTAGACTACCAGAAAGAATAGAGATAGAGGGAAAGATAGATATAACCCTTGAGAAAATCAGATAATCTCTACTTTTTCTTTTTCAAACTTTTCTCCAGACAGCTCCCAGCTACTCCAGCTTTTTGCTTTTCCATTCTCCACAGAAACAATTATGTAAGACATATCAGGCTGGGCAAACCTGAGGTCTGTTTCTGAAGGTCTGTCAGGATGGTCTGGATGGGAATGGTATATACCTATAATCTGTAAACCTGATTTTTCTGCTTCTTCTTCAGCCTTTAGATAATCCCTCGGGTCAATCTCAAATCTATCATTTGCTCTTTCTTTATTTCTGTTTTCTACCTGTATAATCTGATAGGCTGTTCTCCTGTTGCTGGCATAATCTATTTCACCTACAATAAAACCACATATCTCATAAGGATAACCTTCCTCACCCTGCTTTTCTATCTGTTTTACAAGCTCTTCTTTTATTTTCAGCACTGGATAACCTCTTTTTTTATTATAATTTTATCATGAAGATATTACAGCTCGGCAGAACCCATTATGAAGATGCTCTGAGGCTCCAGAAAAAGCTGTTCCATAAAAAACTTAATGACCTTCTGATAGAGGATATTGTTCTAATAATGGAGCATTTTCCTGTTTACACAAAAGGAAAACGACTGACGAAACACATCTGAAAAATATACCAGAGGGTATTCCTGTTTATGAGGTGGAAAGGGGTGGAAGTGTCACATTTCACGGTCCCGGACAGATTGTTGTTTACCCGGTAGTGTATCTGAAAGGAAAAAAACTGTCTGTAAAAAATTATGTATGGACATTAGAAGAAATTATGATTGAAACACTGAAAGAGTTAGGTATATCCTCATATAGATTAGAGAAGAAAAGGGGAGTTTTTACAGAAAAAGGTAAGATAGGATTTGTTGGTGTGAAGATTTCAAGGAACATCTCCTATCACGGATTTTCCTGAATGTTAATGTGAACAAATTATTTTTTGAATGTATACATACCTGCGGAATAACAGACATTCCTGTGTGTAATGTAACAGATTTTGTTGATGTGGATATTGAAACTGTGAAGGAAATTCTGATAAAAAAGATAAAAGAAATTTTCAGGAGATAATGATGGAAAAGAATTTTTTTGCAAAATTCCATGGTCTTGGAAATGATTACATCTGTCTTGATGAAGACTGGATAGACTTTAATTTAGACACGGAGGCTGTAAAAACCATATGTGATGTTCACTATGGTGTTGGTTCAGACGGCATCCTGCTAAAAACCCATTCTTCAAAAGCTGATTTTGGTCTTCGGATTTTCAATCCTGATGGTTCTGAGGCCCAAAAGAGCGGTAATGGATTGAGGATATTTGCAAAGTTTCTGTACGATTACGGTTATACAATGAAAAGAGAGTTTACAGTAGGGACAAAAGGGGGAATAGTAAAGGCGAGAATAGAAGAGCTTGTAAATGGAAGGGCATCTGTAATAACTGTTGATATGGGAAAAGCTGTATTTAGAGCGAAGGATGTACCTGTTCTGTGTGATACCGAGGAATGTATAGGGAAAAAGATTAAAGTTAATGACAGAGAGTTTGAGATAAACTGTGTTTCAGTAGGTAATCCACACTGTGTAATAATTGTTGATGAGCTTGATGAAAATGTTGTTAGGAAATATGGAGCAAAGATTGAAAATTTAGATATTTTTCCAGACAGGATTAATGTTCAGTTTGCCAAGGTTATATCTCCAGAACTGGTAGAAATCAGAATATGGGAAAGGGGAGCAGGATATACACTTGCCTCAGGAAGCTCTTCCTGTGCTGTGGCTTCTGTCATGGTAAAAAGAGGTCTGGCAGAAAGAAATCTTTCAGTAAAAATGCCTGGAGGCATTCTAAAAATACAGGTAGACGAAAGCTGGAACATAAGAATGACTGGAGAAGTTCAGGAGATATGTTCAGGTCATCTCAGTCCTGAACTTACAGAGCAGTTTATTTAGGCTGGTAAATCAGAAATCTGCCACAGTGAGGACAGGCAAGGAGTTTTTCTCCTTTTACAAGCTCTGAGTAAACTTTGGGAGGGATAATCAGAAAGCATCCTGTGCATGTATCACTGTCAACTACAGCAACGGCAGATTCTCTTTTTTTCTTTATCATTTCATACCTGGAGACCAGAGATTGTTTTATACCTTTTTTCAATTTTTCCCTTTCCTTTACAAGCTGGTCAAGTTGTTCTTTTACATTTTGCAGTTTCTGCTCTTTTTCTTCTATCTGTTTCTGTATTGTTTTTCTCTCTTTCTCTATATTTTGGTTCAGATTTTTCTTTTCTTTCTCCAGATTTTCCATATCTTCCATAATTACCAGTATTTCATCCTCAATCTCCATTATAGACTCTTCAGCCTGTGCCTTTTCTCTCAGGAGGGCTTTATATTCCTCGTTTGTCCTTACCTTATCAAGGGCATCCCTGAATTTTAGAATCCTGTCTTCAAATGTCTGTATGTCTAACTCCTTTTCTCTTTTCAGAAATTGAAGCCTGTTTAGCTCTGTCTCGATTTTTTCAAGGCGGTGAATGAGGTTTTCTTCTTCTTTTTTCAAGCTCTGGATTTCCTGTGGAATTTTTTCTTTAAGTTTTTTTAACCTGTCTATTTCCTGGTCTAATTGGTGTAACTTCAGCAAAAGTTGAGTATCACTGTCCATTATATCTCCTGACAAACAGTATTTAAGAATAATATATCTGTCTGAGATGATTTTATTCGAACAGATTAAGTTAAATGTAACTTATGAGAGGTTAGGACGGATTATTTGAAATTCTTAAGTTCATTGTGAAAGCAGTGGTGTGCCATTTTCTGCAAACCTCGCATAAACCCATATAACTCCTCGGTATCCTGTTATCTCTTTTTAAATTTCTGCAAAGATTTTTATCAACAAAATTTTCAAGTCTCATTGTCTCCTTTGTTTTCAGAGCCCTTTCCATATCATAGATATCAACCTCCCAACAAATTCATCAATATCAAAATATAAAAAAGTACGAAACTCAATGGCAATATTTAATATCTTCTTTTATTTTTTTTATCCATATTCTCAGTCTCTCATGAATTTCTCAAGCTGTTTAATAGATAATTTAAAATCTTACATAATTAAAACCTCAACCGTCCCATTCTTGGGAACCAGAGTGGAAGTGGAAAGTTTATATGTGTGGACACTTCTACAGTTGCTGGGATGGATAATGATTTGTCAGGGTGGGGGTGTCCCATTTTTTTGGGAAATTATAATTGATAACGGCGAGAGGGCAGAGGGATTCAACCCTGCGAGGGCTGTTAACCCCTCAAGTGATTTCAAATCACCCGCCTTCGTCCACTCGGCCAACCCTCCAAGCAGAGGTATATGTTATAATATTATAATATCTTAGGACAAAAAATCAAGGAGACAGAAATGGAAGATTTTGTTATAGAAATATTTGAAGAAAGCGCAAGACTTAAAAAAGATTTTGTTTACGAGTATGCAGAATCCATTTTCCATTTAGGGTATCCTTATGGCTAAAAGATTAAAAATGGGACATAAGGTTCTTATCTGTGGAAATGGAGGTTCTGCTGCAGACGCCCAGCACTTTGCAGCTGAGATAGTAGGGAGATTTGAAAAAGAAAGAAAAGGATACCCTGCTATTGCACTTACTACAGATACTTCAGCCCTCACAGCTATAGGTAATGATTATGGATTTGAGTATATATTTTCAAGACAGGTGGAAGCATTAGGTCAGCGGGGAGATATTCTGATAGGTATCTCCACCAGTGGAAATTCAGAAAATGTTGTAAGGGCTGTAGAAACTGCAAAAAATATGGGGATATTTACCGTTGGATTTTTAGGGAGAGACGAGAGGGGAAGAATACCTAAGGTCTCAGTGGTACTAGCATTTATCGTTAATCACAACAGAACAGCGCGCATTCAGGAGGTTCACCTGACTTTAGAGCATGCACTATGTAACATTATAGATTTATATCTTACTGGGGAAATTGAAGGTTGATTTTATTCTAATGATATTATCTTATTTTCAATCTCCGACCTTAACGACTCTGGAATGTTAGGGTCGTTAAACAGTTCTCTGTATATCTTCAAAGCTGACTCTCTCTTTTCATTAAGTTTTTCATACACCCTGTAAGACCTAATTTACCTTCAATATATCCCATATCTGCCAGTATTTTGTATATGTCTTTTAGCTATGACAAAAGAGCATTCTCTTTTTCATAGATTCTTCCTAAATTTTCAGGACATCTTTGTTTTCTGGATACTGAAAGTAAGCCTCTTCTAAAATCATCTTGGCTTTTCTGGTTTTTCCTGACTTTTCATATGCTTTTGCCAGCAGTAACAGTCCTTTGAGATTTTTCTTGTCTATGCTCAAAAACTGTTTTGCGTATTTTTCGGCTCCTTTGTAACAACCAATCTTAAAGTGTAGCAGTGCAAGTCTGTATAGGATAGATGGGTCTTTTTTTGAGGTATTCCATGCTTTTCTGTAAAAAGCTTATTGCATCTATATACTTTCCTTCAATTTCAGCTTTTTTACCTTTTAAGATGTAGTAGTTATATCTTGATTTTGTATCTGTTTTTTTTTGATAGTAGGACAGCTCTGGAATCTCTATTTCAGATACTTTTTTTGAAATTTCACCTTTTATGATGCTGCCCTTTAAATCAAAACTTTCTACAGGTTTTACTTTTTTTACTGGTATTTCTTTTTTTGTTTTAATGGTTTCTGGTCTTGCTTCTTTGTTTTTTTCAACATCAGAAATAATTAGAAATCCAATGGCTGAGTATATCACTACAAAGGATACAACAAGACCTGCAATAAGATATCTTTTTTTCCTTTTTGGCTTTACCTGACTGAAAGGATGAATATCTGCAAGTTCTTTCTCTATTTCAGTATTTTCTGTCTGTTTTAAAAATTTTCCTGTTTTGCTCAGCTCTTTAACCTTTTTTTATTTTAAATTATATTACAAACTCAAAAAATATCTTCTTATTATGAGAAAAGCTATCAAGGGAAGCCCATGTTCCCATGATAAAAGGTGCTTCAGTTTCACACTATACAGAAATTTACATCCTGCAGTCAGACCTGCCAGAAGTGAAGAAAATCCAACAGCAAAATGGTATGTTCCAAATACAAACCCTTTTCTGAATTTTACCTTTTTTCTTATTGTTGCCCATATGCCTATTCCCAAGAATGCATCAGCAACAGCAAAGACCGCAAATCCACAAATGGGAAAGTTAATCATTAAATCTTCCACTGAGATATGATGCAACGGCTATTATTACAGAAGATAAGATGTATATACCGATAGTTTTATACTCACTTAGTATACTCTCGTAAACCTTCAGTATGTAAAATGAATATCCAAAATTTGCAAAGGACAGAACAAAAAATAAGATATTTAGGGAAAATATTTCCCAGGAAACTATAGGTATAGGATACTTCCTTAACTTTTTGTCTTCTTTAAGAAACAAAACAGCTAAAAAAGCTAAAAAAACTGGAATTATAGACAGGAGAAAATAGCTCTGATATTCAATTTCTGACAGAAAGAAAGCTGTATAAATAAAGGCAATAATAATACCTAAGAAAGAGCCTGTGCTTTCTATTGCCCTGTTAACACCAAATATCTTGCCAAGGTCCTTTTTCTGGGAGGATAGAACAGTGTCAGAAACTGAAACTTGAATACCTTCAGAGCCTCCTTCAAGTAGTGCTCCAATCAAAAAGTCGCCCCATTTTTTCCAAAGGTAAAATACAGTCTTGAAAAGATGGAAGACAAAATACCAACAATCAGAATTCTTTTTTTTGCTAAAAAAATCAGACCAGTAACCTGAAAATATTTTCAAAAAGTTTGAAACAAGGTTATAACCACCTTCAATCAATCCAATTATTACCATTGAAACACCTACACTGTTCACCAGAAAAAATGGGAGAACAGCAAACACCATCTCATAAGATACAGAGATGAAAAATGTCAGAATATTAATAACAGCAACGGCAGTGATATCTCTTTTTTCATATATTTCCCTTTTCAGGTCTTTGTATTATGATAATGAAAAAGAATATTTTATAAGGGCTGTAGCATGAGACAAATAGGAATTTGTATCGGTTCAACAAGGCCTAACAGAGTTTATTTTATCACAGATGAATTAGTGAGAATTGGTCAGTTTGTAACTTTAAGTTATACAGATGGAGGGGAGAAAAAAAATCTTTTAGGTATGATACAGAGCTTAGAGAGGGATAATCCGTATCTGCCAGAAACCATAAAAACAACACAGCAGGCAGAGAGCATAAAAAAGTTTTCGGAAAAGGAAAACACAATAAAAGGTGAAATCCACATATTAGGAGAGATTATTGGTGATAGAGATAGCAAAGTTTTCCTGCAGATTCCCCGAACACCTCCACTGCCTGCCTCCGAAGTTTTTGAAGCAAGCCCTCAGCTTTTAAAAGTGTTTGGAGCTAAAAGCAAAAAATTTGTCAGGATAGGGAGACTGCTTTCAGAAAGGGAAGAAGTTCCTGTTTATGTTGATGTAGAACAGATTGTTCTAAGACACCTCGCTGTCTTAGCAGTAACAGGAGCTGGAAAGTCAAACACAGTATCTGTCCTGCTTAAAAATATTATAAACTTAGGTGGAACTGTTGCTGTATTTGACTTTCACAGGTGGTCTCTAAAATCAAAACTGACAAGAAATGGAAAAAAAGCTGTCAATCACATACACCCTCTTATAAATCCAGCTTCCCTGAAGCCAAAGGAGTTTGCATCATTTATAGGAATAAAGCCTAATGCATATGTTCAGTTCCGTTACTTTCAGACTTGCCTATGAGCACCTTATAAAGCAGCTAAAGGAAGAAAAAAGCTGAGAAAACTGGCAGGTTCACATAAACACTTCTGACTTTTTGAAAAGGCTGAAAGAAACGATTGAGAGTATAGCAGACCCAGAAACAGAGATAGGACAGAAGATTAAAGGAAAAGCAAGAGAAGACTCACTGTTTGAGGTTTTAAACAAGCTGGAAGATGTGGAGTTTGAATTGGGACATATTATAAAGCTTGGCGTTCCTCCGCTTATAGAAAACATAAAGCCGGGAATGGTTAATGTTTTTGATTTTTCCGAATTAGATGAAGATGTGGCAGATGCCATAGCCTCCAACATTCTCAGGTGGGCACTGGAAGAAAGGAAGAAAGCTGTCAGAGGTGACAGTTCCCGTCTGCCTTTTCCTCTACTTATTGTAATTGAAGAAGCCCACATTCTTGCAGGTGAGAGAAGAAACACAGAATCTAAATACTACATAGCACGGATAGCAAGGGAAGGAAGGAAGTTCGGCCTTGGAATAACAGTTGTTACCCAGAGGCCTAAAGGTTTAGACAGAGAGATACTCTCCCAGATGAACAACATGATAATACTGAAACTTGTTGAACCTGAAGACCAGAAACATGTTCAGAGAGCCAGTGAATCTCTCTCTCAGGAACTTATGGACTACCTGCCGGGACTCAACCCAGGGGAAGCAATCATAATAGGGAATATGACAAGAATTCCTCTACTTGTGAAGATAGACAGGGCAGAAGAAAAGATAGAAGGAAATGATATTGACGTGATAGGTCAGTGGGAAGAAATTTTAAAGGAAGATAGAGGAAAATAGTTGATTTAATGTCTGAATTAGACGATTTATGAGGTATAAATGTTCAAAGACAGAGAAGAAGCAGGTAAACTTTTAGCTGGAGAGGTTGAAAAAGCTGTAGAAGATAAAAACAATGCTGTTATTTTAGCAATACCGAGGGGTGTTCCTGTTGCTTACCAGATTTCAAAACTGGAATACCCTTCAGTATGGTTATCTCAAAGAAAATAACCTTTCCCTTACGAACCTGAAGCAGCAATAGGTGCTGCAGCTCCAGATGGAACATACATAATTGCCCCTTACTACTCTGAAAACTCTCCTGAAGTAAAAGAAGCTATAGAAAGGGCAGTGGAAGAAGCAAAAGAAAAGATGAGTAAGTATCTAAAAGGAAAAGAACCAGATATAAAAGACAAAACAGTTATTATCGTTGATGACGGTATTGCCACAGGATACACAGCCCTTGTTGCTGGGATGTATGCAAAAAATAGAGGAGCCTCAAAGGTTATACTTGCTGTTCCTGTATGTCCCTCTGACAGTATCAAAAAAGCAGAAGAAATTTTTGACAGGGTTATATGTTATAATAAAGTCAGTTCTCCTTTCTTTGCTGTAGGTGCATATTATCAGGATTTTCATCAGATTTCAGACAGCGAGCTCCAGAACTATATAACCGAGGCGGAAAGTAAAGGATTATACTATAAATAGGAGGAAGTAATGAAAAGGGCAGGAGTAGTATTTGTAGTTTTGTCAGCGGGATTTTTATTTGGCTGTGGACAGCCACAGTATACAAATGTTGACATGTCACCTAAAAGGGTAAAAGTGATAAAAGATTTTGGTGAAGATGCATCAAAGATGCTGCTTAAAGAAGCTAAAAAAAGAGCTGAAAACAGCTCTGAAAACAAAAGGACCTGTTGGAGCAATAGAGGTGTGCTCAAAAAAGGCACTGGAACTGACAGAAGAAGTGGCTGAAGAGATAGGAGATATAAAGATTAAGAGAACCACATTCAAATACAGAAACCCAAAGAATAAACCAGACAGATATGAAGCAGAGGCATTAAGATTCTTTGAAAAAACATTAGAAGAAACGGGAAAACTTCCCCCTTACTACATCCAGAAGATAGACGGGGAATATAGATACTACAAACCGTTAAAAGTCCAGAATGTATGTCTCACCTGCCACGGAGACCCTGCACATATGGACGAAAAAGTTGTTAAAAAGCTGAAAGAACTCTACCCACAGGACAGGGCAATAGGCTATAAGTTAGGAGACTTTCGAGGTGTTATAAGAGTGTCTATTCCAGAAGATGTGATTAAAAAGTCCTGCCTGTGATAATAAAAACCCCCTTCTGGGGGTTATTCGTTAAGATGCCTGAGAACTATCTCGTCTAACTCTTCAGCCTTTTTGACATCTCCAGAATGCTCAAAAGGTATTGTTCCAGTTATGTTTGCACCGGGGAAAAGATTGTCTGACACATTCTCAACCTTCAGTTCAAAAACTGATACAGGAAAGGAAAGTTCATCAATCTCTTCTTTTAGCACATTTACAGCTCCTGAGATACCTCATGGCAACACCATCACCAAATATCTCAACAGAAGCATAAGGATTATTCCTTAGATTTTCTGCTGAATAAGAATCTCTGCTCAGGGCAAATCTTACAGTTGAACTGTCTTTCAAAATCAGCCAGCTGATAAATGTGGTGTATGGTCTGTTATCCCTTGATGTTGCTAAAACAGAAGGCAATAATCCTTTTAATCTGGACAATACATCTGCTGAGATATGTGCCATTGCTCTTCCTCCTTTTTTAGTTTAAATATAACCATCCATCCTTAGAAGAACAATGGCATAAAGCATATAAAGGTAAAAAACAGTCTAAACTGTTTCTAATTCTATCTTTTCAATATTTGTAGCAGCCTGATTAACAGGCACTACCCCTCTTTCTGCAACCTTTTCATCAACTCTCTTAGGCTTTAGGACTTTAAGGATGTATTCCATAGCTTTAAAGGTTTTTTCCTTTCCACCACATGTATAAACGTCAATAGCTGCATAACCGTGCTCTGGCCATGTGTGTATAGATATGTGTGATTCTTCTAAAAGGATAACTCCTGTTGCACCGTGGGGATAAAACTGGTGAAAGTGTGATGATAGTTTACTTAGACCTGCATACTTGACAGCTCCTTCAAGGAGCTCTCTGACATCTTCAACATGGTCTAACTTGTCAAAGTCAACTCCGTAAAGGTCAGCTAAGATATGCAGTCCGAGGGTTTTTTCCATTTTCTATCCTCCATTCTTGTTTTTTGGGTTAAAAGTCGCGTCGGGCTACTACTGCCCATGATAAAAACCTCCTTTAAGGTTTATTAAAATCTTGAAAAATTGCAGAATAATATTATATGTTAATTTTTTCTAACTTGGCAATATTAAAGTAATCAGCCACCTGAAAAAATACAAGGGAGAAGTTATGAATAAACTAAGACAGTTAATAAGAGAAAAGGTCCTGGTTATAGACGGTGCTATGGGGACTATGATTCAGTCTATGATTGTTCCTATGGATGCATGGCAGGGAAAAGTAGGGTGTAACGAGATACTGAATGTGAGAGCACCACAGATAATAAAATCTATACACGAAAAGTATGCACAGGCAGGGGCAGACCTGATAAAAACAAACACATTTGGTGCTCTTCCGTGGGTTCTTGAGGAGTATGGGATAGGAGACAGAGCTTACGAACTTGCCAGAGCTGGAGCACAACTGGTTCGTCAGGTATGTGATAAATACTCAAGCCGGGAAAAACCCCGTTTTGTTGCAGGCTCCTTAGGTCCCGGAACAAAACTGCCCTCACTGGGACATATCCATTATGACGAGATGTATCAGGGATACAAAGTTACAGCAAAAGGTCTGATTGACGGTGGCGTTGATGTTTTTCTGTTAGAGACATTTCAGGACCCCCTTCAGATAAAAGCTGCCCTCCATGCAGTTCAAGATGCCTCAAAGGAAGCAGGGAAAGACATTCCTGTTATGGTTTCTGCAACCATAGAGCTTACAGGAACAATGCTTATTGGAACAGATGCACAGACTTTAGCAGTTATAATGGAACCATTTGATGTACTTTCCTTAGGTTTCAACTGTGGAACAGGTCCCGACCAGATAGAAAAACATCTTAAAATCCTCTCTCAGGTATGGGACAGGCCCATATCTATTCATTCCAATGCTGGACTACCGGAAAACAGGGGAGGACATACATACTATCCTATGGGGGCTGAAGAGTTTGCAGAAAAAGAGAGCAGGTTTTTAGAGTTTGATGGCGTTGCTGTTGTTGGGGGGTGCTGTGGAACAACACCTGCCCACATAAAGGCCTTAGCAGAAAAGGTGAAAGGTAGAAGACCAAAACCACCCAACGGAAAACAGCCTAAAGCTCTTGCCTCCCTTTATGGTATCCAGCCACTTAAACAACAACCTCCACCTTTTTTAGTTGGAGAGCGGACAAACGCTACAGGTTCAAAAAAGTTCAGAGAACTGCTCCTTGCAGAGGATTACGACGCTATTCTGTCTGTTGCACAGGAACAGGTTAAGGCTGGTTCCCATGCCCTTGATGTATCAGTAAACTTTGCAGGAAGGGACGAAGTTAAAGATATGAAGGCGATTATCAGCCGTTTTAACGAAAAGATACCAGTTCCCCTTATGCCTGACTCAACACAGCCTGAGGCATTAGAAGAAGCCCTTAAACTGATTGGAGGAAAGCCTATTCTCAACTCTGCAAACTTAGAAGATGGGGAAGAGAAGTTTGACAGAATATGTCAGCTTGCAAAAAGATTTGGCAGTGCTGTTGTTCTTCTGACCATAGATGAGAAAGGAATGGCAAAAACAAAGGAGAGGAAGATAGAAATCGCCGAAAGAATGTATAAGCGGGCAACACAGAAACACGGCCTCAGTCCTGAAGACTTAGTATTTGACGTTCTGACCTTTACGGTAGGTTCAGGAGACGAAGAGTATAGAGATGCAGCTGTCCAGACAATAGAAGCAATAAAGGAAATAAAGAAAAGACATCCAGAGGTTGGATTTGTTTTAGGAATATCTAATGTATCCTTTGGTCTTGAAACGTCAGCAAGGAAGTATCTGAACTCTGTATTCCTCCACCACTGTGTTCAGGCTGGTCTGACCATGGCAATAGTTAATCCAAAACATCTCATCCCCTACCACAAAATTTCTGAAGAAGACAGAAAGGTTTGTGAAAATCTGCTGTTTAATGTGTGGGAAAACGGAGAAGACCCTTTATTTAAGTTTATACAGCACTTTTCAGGCAGAAAAGGAACAGGCAGTTCTCAGCAGGATGAAGAGCTTTCAAGACTGCCTTTGGATGAAAGAATAAAAAAACTGCTGATAGATGGTGAAAAAGACAGATTGATAAAAACAGTGGAGGAAGCAAGGCAGACAATACCTCCAGAAAAAATTATAAATGAGATACTTATAGATGGAATGAAAATTGTTGGAGACCTGTTTGGTGAAGGGAAGATGCAGCTTCCTTTCGTTTTGCAGTCAGCAGAGGCAATGAAGGCAGCAGTAGATTACCTCAATCAGTATCTTCCTAAGAAAAAGAAAATAAGCAGGCAACACTGGTACTGGGAACAGTAAAAGGAGATGTTCACGATGTTGGTAAAAATCTTGTTGACATAATTCTTACCAACAATGGATTTAAGGTTGTCAACATCGGTATAAAGACAGAGTTAGACGATTTTCTGAGAGCATATGAAAAGCACAATGCTGATGCTATAGGGATGAGCGGACTGCTTGTAAAGTCAACATTAGAGATGAAAAACAATCTTGAAGAGATGAAAAAAAGAGGATTAAAAGTTCCAGTTCTCCTTGGAGGAGCGGCACTGAACAAAAAGTTTGTTGACGAGTTCTGCAGACCTGTTTATGATGGACCTGTTTTTTACTGCAGAGATGCATTTGATGGAATAGAAGCAATGACAAGGATAGAAAAATGGGACGGCAAATCTCCTTTAGACACAGATTTGGGACACAAAGAGGAGGAAGAGGTTGTAAGAACAGCACCTGAAAAAAAACTGAATATTCCTCCTGTATCCCAGATAAAGATGCCAGACATGAGTATTCCTGTTCCCACTCCACCATTCTGGGGAAGGAAAGTATGGATACACCCTGAGATGGAAGATAAAAAGCTATACAGATACATACAGAATCTTGCATTTGAATGGATAAACAAAGGAGGACTGTTTAAAAGGGCATGGGGATACAGGAGAGGAAACAAAAGTCGTGAAGAGTATGAAAAACTGAAAAAAGAAGAAATAATTCCAACATTTGAGAGATTAAAAAAACTTCTGATAGAAGAAGATTTGTTCCGGCCTCTAATCATTTACGGATACTGGCCCTGCCGCTCTAATTTTCCATCAGAAAGGGAGGAAAACAGAGAGTGCTCTCTCATAATATTTCCAGAAACAGAAGGGTGGAATTCGGAAGAAGAGGTTAACAGAGAGCCTTTAGAGAGTATAATAGGAACAGCAGAAGTTATCTTTAACTTTCCCCGTTCGGCCAAACCTCCTTACAGATGTATAGCTGATTACTTCCATTCAGACAGACATGACGTTGTGGCATTTACAGTTGTTTCTGCAGGAAGCAGACTTTCAGAGTATGAAAATCAGCTGTTTAAAAAAGGAAAGTATAAAGAATACCATCTCATTCATGGGCTTGGTGTTGAGCTTGCTGAGGCACTTGCTGAGATTGTTCACAAGCAGATAAGAATTGAGCTTGGAATTGCAAAAGGAGAAGGGGAGAGCCTTGAAGATGTTAACTGGCAGATTAGAAGGTATCAGGGGGCAAGATACTCTCCCGGTTATCCTGCCTGTCCAGACCTTCAGCTTAACGAGAAGATATTTTCACTGCTAAAGCCTGAGGAGTTTGGACTGCATCTTACAGAAAACTTTCTAATTGTTCCTGAGCAGTCAACAGATGCAGTTATTGTCTATCACCCGGAGGCTAACTACTTTGCTGTTTAATCGCAGTGTTCAACACATATTCTTTTTATCTCAACTCTGCCTCCACATCCCTGATAACAGGCATCATACAGCTCCTTACATCCACAGTCGCAGGAGCATGCCTGTCTTTCCTTTTCAGAACAGTTTCAAAGTCAACCTTTGAAGGTTTCTGTGGAGGGACAGGTTTCTGGGATTCAATAGATTTGATTTTCTTTTTCAGGTAATCCCTTCTCTGACAGGCTTCCTTATCTTTATACTGGGAGCAGATTTTTGAATAAAACTGGTAATCTTTTCTATATGTGCTGAGCTGTTTGTTGTAAGCTTCTAACTCTTTCAGATAGCCGTCGTATTTTCTGTAATACCTGTTAAGGTTTATTTGATATTCATCTTCCAACTGGATGTATATCTTTTTGGCTCTATCAATAGATTCCTGTAGACATTTATGATAGTTTTTCTGGCAGCTGTCCTGACATTGTGTGAACTCTCTGTCACACTCTCTTAAACAGTTTTTATCAGAGGGAGGATGGTATATCTTTTCTACTCTGTATTTAGGGGAGCATGCTACTATGAATATAATAAACATTAAAACTGCAATTTTGAACATATCTGCCTTTAAATTTTGTTTTTATTAATCTTAATGGCTGTCTAAATTTTGAGCAAGAGTTATATTACCGGTTATACTATGTGTGTGAGGTGTAGTAGTGATACTGTTAGATGAAAAGATATGGTTTCCTGAGCCTGAAACTGCTCGGGAGATTATCCCCTTGCTGTGGGAGGAGACCTGTCTCCTGAAAGGTTAATCTTTGCCTACTCTTTAGGAATATTTCCCTGGTATTCAGAGGGAGAGCCTATCCTGTGGTGGTCTCCTGACCCGAGGATGGTTCTGTTTCCACAGAATCTGAAAGTATCAAGAAGCCTGAAAAAAATTTTAAAGAAAAATATCTTCCAGATAGAGTTTGATACAGAGTTTGAAAGGGTGATAAACATGTGTGCCTCAGTAAAGAGAAAAGGTCAGACAGGAACATGGATAACACCTGAGATGGTTGAGGCTTATACACAGCTTCACAGACTTGGATTTGCCCACAGTGTTGAGGTGTATAAAGATGGAGAGCTTGTTGGGGGGCTGTATGGAGTTTCTTTAGGTGGTGTATTTTTTGGGGAGTCTATGTTTCACACTGTCCCTGATGCTTCAAAGGTTGCTTTTGTCCATCTGGTTGAAAGGCTAAAGCAGTGGAACTTTGATATGATAGACTGTCAGCAGCTCAACGCCTTACATGGCAAGATTTGGAGCTGTTGAGATTTCCCGTAAAGAGTTTTTAGACAGACTTAAACATTCTTTAAAAAGACCTACAAAAACAGGAAAATGGGGGAGGAATTAATCCCCCAGATTTTAGAAATGACGTTTAAGCAGTTCTGGTCTGATTTTTATTTTTTTGATAAGTATTTTCTGAAGTAATGGCCTTCCATTCTTGTCTGACAGTAAGGGTTTAACAGGTATCCTTGCAGATGGTTTTTTATAGTTTTATAGTTTTGTGAACCAATAAGGAAACTCCGTTTCAATTCCTTATAGGCACGCTAAAAAACGGGGTTTTTTTCTATTTTGGTGCATTGTGGTTTCTTGTTTCAATTCCTTATAGGCACGCTAAAAACATAATCATAAATTCTCATAATACTTACCTCCATTTTTGTTTCAATTCCTTATAGGCACGCTAAAAACTTTGCTTACATGTCACGATACTTCTGTATAATGTTCAATGTTTCAATTCCTTATAGGCACGCTAAAAACCCAAGATTAAAATTTTCTACGACATCGAAGAAGAGGTGTTTCAATTCCTTATAGGCACGCTAAAACTAGTCATTAAAGCCTTCTCAGATTATAAGATGCTAGACATAACTATATACTGTTTCAATTCCTTATAGGCACGCTAAAAACATAAACAAGAATCTCAGAAATTATGTGTTTCAATTCCTTATAGGCACGCTAAAAACATTATCATTCATTTGCATGAGTGTTTCAATTCCTTATAGGCACGCTAAAAACACGGATAATGCAATATGCATAAGATTAGATATGACTAGTTTCAATTCCTTATAGGCACGCTAAAAACCCTGAAATCTATTTCCTATTCTGTTGTCAAGAAACCATTGTAAAATTTAGTTGATTTTAAATATACAGAAAACTACAAATTCTGTCAAATGAAGTTAATTTTCTGTCAACCTCCAATCCTGCAAAAAACATGGGACATCGACAAATTATTGATATACAAGGCTAAAAATCTGATTTTTACTATTTCAATCTATGAAAATGAGTCTCAAAAATAGCTAAATTTTAGGGGTCGACAGACCCCTGACAAATCTGGTGAATATAGGTGTAAATCTAAAGTTTAGACTGAGTCTGAGTTAATTCTATGTCAGTTTTTCTAACTCTTCAACAACCTTTGCCACGTGTCCTTTTGCCTTAACATTTTTCCATTTTTTAATAACAGTTCCATCTGGAGCTATTATGTAGGTTGACCTGATAACTCCTTTTGTTATCCTGCCGTACATCTTTTTTTCTCCATAAGCGTCATAGCTCTGTAAAACTTTCTTTTCAGGGTCTGAAAGCAGATAAAAGTTTAGATTATATTTCTCCTTAAATTTTTTGTGGCTGTTTATACTGTCTGGGCTCACTCCAACAACAACTGCTTTTCCTGATAAAACATTAAGATTGTCCCTGAAATCACAGGCTTCTGTTGTGCATCCGGGAGTGTTATCTTTTGGATAAAAATAAAGTATCAGATATTTTCCTTCAGAAAGCAGGTCTTTCAGGCATATATTTTTTTCTTCCCCTTCTGGTGTCAGTCCTTCTAAACAAAAATCTGGAGCTTTATCTCCTTCTTTTATTGGCATTTTTTCAACCCTCCTTTTTTTAACAATATTACAGCTGAATCTGTGGGTATTAAATGTTTTTTATCAGGTTTTCCACTTTTTCCTGTATAGTATCTCTTATTTTGCGAAAAGTCTGTAGTTTTTCTTCCTCAGTTCCTTCTGCCTTTGCTGGGTCTGGCAGTCCCCAGTGATAGGTATTTGCATTAGGCACAACAGGACAGTTTTCTGCTGCATCACCGCAGAGAGTTATGACGTAGTCAAGCTCTTTCAATGGAATTTCTTCTAATGATTTTGACCTGTTTTTAGAGATATCTATTCCTTTTTCTTCCATAACTCTAATTGCAAGTGGGTGAACATATCCAGATGGGTTAGAGCCTGCAGAGTAAATTTCTATATCTTTGCCAAGTTTCTCTGCATAATATTTACCAAAACCTTCTGCCATCTGGCTCCTTGCTGAGTTTCCAGTGCATATAAATCCAATTTTAATTGTCATCTCTTATCCTCTATTTTAAAGCTCTTTTTTAGACCTTGCCATTGCTTCTTTTATTTTTTCTTCTGTTAAATCGCCTTTTATCTCTATTTTTGCTCTGCCATTTTCAGTCTTAAAGTCTATAAACTGAACTTTCTGTTTTGTTTCTTCACTCATACAATCATATTTTCCAGTCTGGCAGTTATCTGCTATCTCTTTTAATTTTTCTGCCTCAACAGAGCTGTCAATAACCTCTATTACAACTCCCTCTTCTGTTTTCCTGACCTGACTTTTACATCTTTTATAGTTCTATAACATTTCTCCTTCAAATTTTAATTAGTTAATATATAAAAAATTTTTTATACAAACTATGTGACACAGGATAAATCTGATGGAGTTTTATCTAACTTAATACTTTTGATAAATTCAAGGTTTGCTAAAAGTATTGGATTTTCCTTATCTAAGGAATAAAAAACCCATTTTCCTCTTTTTTCTGATTTGACAAGGTCTGTATCCCTTAAAATTCTTAAATGAAAAGACAGATTAGGTTGTGAAATGTTTAAAACAGGTAATAACTGGTATACGCAAAGTTCACCATTATCAGATAAAAGTTTTAATATTTTCAGTCTTATTTCGTCTGAAAGTGCGTAATATATCTGCTTCAGCTTTTTTTCATTCACTACTTATACCTTCTTAAAAGCTCATCCTGAATGTCTTCAAGTTTAACTCCAGAGTCTATAAGGGCAATGATAAGATGAAATATAAGGTCTGAGGCTTCGTATATTATTTCGTCTCTGTTTTTGTTTTTTAGTGCTATGACTGTTTCAACGGCTTCTTCACCTACCTTCTGGATTATTTTGTCTGAACCTTTTTTAAAAAGAGAAGCGACATAAGAACCTTCAGGTTTTTCTATCTTTCTCTGAGTTAGTTTCTGATAAAGAGCATGGAGTATCTCGTATGCATCAGGTTTTTCTTCCTTCTCCATGTTTATATTTCTGTAAAAACAGCTCTCTTCCCCTGTGTGGCGGAGGCAACGCCGTAGTCTTTAACAAGATACAGAATACTGTCTTCATCGCAGTCTATCTTGATTTTGACTACTTTCTGTTTATTTCCTGAGGTTTCTCCTTTTATCCAGAGTTTTTCCTTGAGCGAGAGTAATATGTGGCAAGGCCTGTCTCTATCGTTTTTCTACTGCTTCCCTGTTTGCATATGCCTGCATAAGAACTTTTCCTGTGTAATAGCTCTGGGTGATAACAGTAACAAGTCCTTCAGAGTTGAATTTTATCTTTTCCAGAATAGATTTATCCAATGAAAGTTTACCTCTAATGGTTTATTATATATTTTAGCAAAAATTATAACTTTAAAACCTGTGAATAAGGTGCGAAGATGAAGAATTATACAGTTCTCAGCAGGTTAAATAACTATAAAGACCTGAAAAAACTCTCTGAAGAAGAGACAAAGATTCTGATAGATGAAATCAGAGATTACATAATTGATGTGACATCAAAGAATGGAGGCCATATAGGTCCTTCTCTGGGGGTTGTTGAGCTGACGGTTGCACTTCTAAAGGTGTTCAATCCAGAGGTAGACAGAATTGTGTGGGATATTGGACATCAGGCTTACTCCTGGAAAATTCTGACTGATAGAAAAAGCAGTTCAGAACACTCCGTCAGTATAAAGGAATATCAGGATTTCTAAAACGAAAGGAGAGCAGATACGACCATTTTGGGGCAGGACACAGCAGTACCTCCATATCTGCAGCCCTCGGTATGAGGAAGGCAAAGGACCTTCAGAAAAAGGTGGCTGGACTGTTACAGTTATAGGTGATGGGGCGATGACAGCAGGACAGGCTTTTGAGGGGCTTAACCACGCAGGCTGGTTAGACCCTGACAGATTTATTGTTATTCTAAACGATAATCAGATGTCTATATCTTCAAATGTTGGAGCTCTTTACACCTACTTTAACAGGATAATAACAAATGAGGTGTTCCAGAAATCAAGGCAGACTCTAAAAGAGATTATAAAGAAACTGTTTGGTGAGTCAGGGGCTAAGTTGGCAAGGAAATTTGAAGAGTATGTGAAAGGACTTTTTGCGCCGGGAGTTATATTCGAGGAGCTTGGTTTTACCTATGTTGGAACAATAGATGGACATAATCTTCCTGAACTTGAAAAAACGCTGGAAAATGTCAAAAAGATGAGAGGTCCTATAATTGTCCATGTTCTTACTCAGAAGGGAAAAGGGTATAAACCAGCAGAACAGAATCCAACACCTTTTCACGGAATATCTCCATTTGACAAGATAACAGGAACACCTATAAAAAAAGTTGGAACTCCTCCTTCGTGGAGTAAAGTTTTTGGACAGGCTCTTGTTGAGCTTGCGGAAAATGACAACCGTATTGTTGCCATAACCCCTGCAATGAAGGAAGGCTCTGGTCTTACAGAGTTTGCAGACAGATTTCCAGACAGATTTTTTGACGTGGGAATTGCAGAACAGCACGCTGCAACATTTGCTGCAGGACTGGCTGCTGAAGGAATGAAGCCTGTCCTATCCTATTACTCAACATTCCTCCAGAGAGGTTACGACCAGATTATACACGATATAGCACTTCAGGGCCTGCCTGTCGTTATAGCAATAGACAGAGCAGGACTTGTTGGAGAGGATGGTCCAACCCATCACGGAGTTTACGATATATCCTTTTTAAGGGCTGTCCCAGATATTGTGATTTCTGCCCCTAAAGACCAGCAGGAGCTTAGAAATCTCCTTTATACAGCCATATACTCAGACAGAGTTTTTGCAATCCGGTATCCGAGAGGTTCCACCACAGGGGAAAAGGGTGAAGGTTTTGAAAAAATTCCTGTAGGAAGCTGGGAGATAATAAAAGACGGTAAAGATGTTGTCATATTGGCTGTTGGAAAGTATGTTCAAAAAGCTGTGGAAACTGCAAAGGAACTGAGCAGATATGGAATAAAGCCAACCATTGTAAATGCTAGATTTATCAGACCGTTTGATGAAAAGCTACTAAATCAGATTTTAAAAGGGCACCATTATGTGGTTACTATGGAGGACGGGGCCTTAAATGGAGGATTCGGCTCAGCGATTGTGGAGTATGTGATGGACAACAGATTTTCTAACGAAGTTTTGAGATTTGGAATACCAGACAGATTTGTTCAGCACGGCAAAATTTTACATTTAGAGGAAGAACTTGGTCTGATGCCTGTTCAGATGGGTAAGCGAATTAAAGAGTTTGTTACTCAACAAAATTACAAGGTGGTAGGTTAGATACCTGTTTTGTTCTTCTCTCCAGACTTTTCTTTTAGCAGAGATATATGTTTTCTCCCTGCAAATCCTTCAGAAACTCTGTGCCAGTATTCAATGTTAGATTCACCTTCCCTCCAGCAGAGGAAAATCTCCTCTCCGTTATGGAGCGATGGAAAATCCACTAAAAATGGGTCAACTCCTTTAACATATGTTCCAAAACTCTCTATTATGTCAATGAGTTCGTTAATTTCCTGATTAATCTCGTTTATTTCTGTTTTCAGATACATTACTTCTAATTCATCATTATGGTTTTCAATCTCATCTTCGTAAGAATCAATAACCCTGTAGAGTTTCTCTCTTTTTTCTTTTATCTCATCTACCAGTAGTTTTATTTGAGGTAGTATACTGTTTGCTTCAGAAAGGCTGAAGTATCTCATAATTTCCTCCGTTTGTTACTCATTAATCATTATATAAAAATTTATTCATTTAGCAACCATTAACCTCTTGAAATTATACTTATAGTTTATAATATATCATATAGAAAATTTAATACTGTAGTTATAAAATTTAGGAGGAACAACAATGGTAGAAGTAAAAGTTAAAAATATAGGATTAGATTCAATGACTGGCTCTCCAATTGTTATGCTTGCCAATGTGGATAATGAAGATGAGGTTTTTCCTATATGGATAGGTGTTGCAGAGGCAGAAGGAATAATACTGAGTCAGAGCGGAGTTGAAACACCAAGGCCACTGACCTATGACCTTATGAAGAATGTTATTGAAGCTCTCGGAGGAACAGTTAAATATGCTGCTGTAATTGACAAAAAGATAGTGCTTATATTGCAGAAATTGTTGTGAAGAAAGACGGAGAAGAGATAACTATAGATGCAAGACCCAGTGATGCTATTAACATAGCCCTGAGATTTGATGCTCCTATATATGTAGATGAACAAGTTGTTCAGAAGGTAAGTATGAGTGAACTGTTAAAAGGACAGCAGGATAAAACAGCTGAGATAGAAGGAAAAACAGAAGAAAATGTGGATAAAGAACTTGAAGAGTTCAAAAAAATGCTTGAAAACATAAAACCTGAGGATTTTGCACTGAAGCCTGAAGATAAGAAAGAGGGGTAATTCCCTCTCTCATATGTGCTCTGCTTTTGCTCTAAGTAATATTTCTTTTATCTCTTTAACTTTTGCATAATCAAGGGGTGTTTTCCCCTTAAATCTTTTGCATTAACGTCAGCTCCGTTTTTATCAGGAATTTGACCATATCTGTCTGTCTTCTCAGGACTGCAAGATGCAGAGGAGTTTCTCTGTATTTTCCTTTTACATTTACTTCTGCTCCATTTTTTATCAAAAGTCTCGCTACATCTATCTTTCCAGCCATCGCAGCTTTAAAAATAGGTGTCCATCCCTTATTGTTTTTAGCATTAACATCTGCTCCATTTTTTATCAAAACTTGAGCTACTTGTAGATGCCCCTCAAGGGCTGCAATATGTAAGGGAGTATCTCCATATTCATCCTTTACGTTTACTTTTGCACCGTATCTAATGAGTAATTTTGTGATTTCTGCATCTCCATTCCTTGCAGAAACATGGAGAACATAATCTCCGTATCTGTTGTCCCGTGCATTCACATTTGCATTTTTATCAATCAGAAGTTTTACAATATTTATGTTTCCTCTAAATGTTGCCTCATGAAGGGGAGTCCATCCGTCATTGTCTGAAGCATTAACATCAGCTCCTTTCTGTATCAGATATTTTACAACTTTCGTATCAACTCCTGATAGTGCTATTAACAGAGGTGTTTTACCTTTGTTGTTTCTCGCATTTATGTAAGAACCTTTTGATATCAGAAGTTTAACCAGTTCAAATTTTCTCTGGGTAACTGCCTTATGGAGAGGAATTTCTCCATCTTTGTCTTTTATGTTTGGATTGGCCCCGTTGTTGAGGAGAATTTTTGCAACTTCATGCTCCCCTCTCATTGCTGCAAAATGGAGTGGTGTAAAACCGTCGCTATTTTGTGCGTCAATATTTGCTCCGAACTCAATCAGTATTTCAACAACGTTAGGATGTCCACCCATGGATGCAAGGTGCAGTGGAGTATCACCACTTCCATTTTTTACATCCGGGTCTGCTCCATGCTCAATGAGATATTTCACTATTTCTTCAAAGCCGAGGAAGGCAGCTTCGTGAAGAGGTGTCCATCCTTCTAAATTTTTAGCATTAACATCTGCTCCATTTTTAATCAGTTCTTTAACAAGTTCTATATCCCCCTTCATTGCTGCTATGTGAAGTGGAGAGTTTCCTAAGATGTTCTTAACATTTATGCCTGCTCCCTGTTTTATAAGAGATTTTATCTTTTTAATATTCTCCTGTGATATTGCCTCTGTTAGCTCTTTGTTTAACTCTGGCTTTGTCTTCCCAAAAGCAGAATACGCAGTTAAGGAGATAATTACAATTCCAGTTAAAAGAAAAATCCTTTTTAACAGCATAACTTCCTCCTGTCAGAAAATTTCACTTCCCTTTTTTCCTCCTAACTTTTTTAAAATCTTTTTTATATCCTCAGCCTTAGCATAGTCAAGAGGTGTTCTTTTTCTTATGTCTTTTGCATTTATGTCAGCTCCATTTTTTATCAGAAATAGTACCATCTTTTTTTGTTTTCTTAAAACGGCTAAATGAAGAGGTGTTTCCTTTGACCTCCCACAGGCGTTAACGTTTGCCCCATGTTTTATCAATATCCTCGCAACACTTATTTTTCCTGTTAGAGCAGCTTTATGAAGTGGTGTCCATCTGCGGGCGTTCAGTGAGTTAATATCAGTTCCGTGTTCAATAAGTATTCTTACCACATCTTCATGCCCCTCAAGGGCTGCAAGATGCAATGGTGTATCCCGTATTTGTCTCTGACATTGGGGTCTGCTCCTTTTTTCAGGAGAAAAATAAGTACATCTGTATATCCTTTCATTGCTGCTATATGTATAGGTGTATAGCCGAAAAATTTTTCTTTTGCGTTAATGTCTGCTCCGTATTCTACCAATATTTTTACTATTTTTAGATTTCCTCTGGATACAGCCCTCAAAAGAGGTGTGTAATTGTTTTTATCTCTTGCATTAACATCTGCTCCCTTCTCTATCAGTTCCTTGACTTTTTGTTCATCTCCTTCCTGAATTGCTTCAAAAAGTTTTCTGTTTAGTTTTTCCCTTGTTTCACACACCCCCCGTGTGTTCATTATTGTTTCTGAAATAGAAGGTAAAAAAGACGATACCGGTAGCAAAAAAAAGATTGCAATTATGTACCGTAAAATCATCTCCCTCCCTGTCTGAGTATTTTTAAAAATTCAAGGTCCTGAGTATAGTCAGGAGGTCTGAAACCATATTTATCTTTTATGTCAGGGTTTGCACCCATCTCTATAAGAACTTTTGCAACCTCTTTTCTTCCCCAGAACACTGCCTCGTGTAGAGGCGTATCTCCATCTTCATCCTGAGCATTTATCTCTGCCCCGTGCTGAATAAGATATCTGACAACCTCTGGGTGCCCGTTTCTCGCAGCGTAGTGAAGAGGAGTAGAGCCTTTTTTTGTTCTTGCGTTGATGTCTGCTCTATATTTTAGAAGGATTTTTATTGTCTGTAGATTTCCTGCAGCGGCTGCTATGTGCAGAGGTGTTTCCCACTGGTTATCTTTTGCGTTAACATCAGCTCCGTTTTTTATCAGAAACTCAATAATCTCAATATTTCCTAAATGGGCAGCTTCGTGGAGTGGAGTCCATCCTATTGCATCTTTACTGTTTATGTTTTCACCTTTTTCAAGTAATAGCTTTATTTTTTCTAAATTGCCCTCCTCCACCGCTGTATTTAAAAGAGGCTTTTTTTCTTTCTTCTTTAATCTTTCCTTCAGCTCCTGAATGGTATGAGGTTTTTCTTCAGAATAGGAAAAATGCGGTAAGGCTGAGAACAAAAATAAAAGCAGTGCTGTAAAATATCTTTTTTTCATAAGGAAACTCCCTTTCCCCCGCCAAAGGGAATAGATAATACAATTATTAAATACAATTATTATAATAATTTTTTATGTCTTTATACAAGACCATATTCAACTAAAAGCTCAGCTATCTGAACAGCATTTGTTGCAGCTCCTTTTCTTAAGTTATCTGCCACAACCCACATAGACAGACCATTTTCAAAGGCAAGGTCTTTTCTTATCCTTCCCACAAATACTTCATCCTTACCAGCTACCTCAATGGGCATTGGATATACATTATTTGATGGGTCATCCTCTACTATAACACCGGGAGCATTTTTAAGTATCTCCCTCGCTTCCTCTGGAGTTATTGGGTCTTCTGTTTCTATAGTTACAGCTTCGCTGTGTCCGTAAAAGACAGGGACTCTTGCACAGGTGGCTGATACTCTAATATCTGGTGCATGCATAATCTTTCTTGTTTCGTTAAACATTTTCATCTCTTCCTTTGTGAAGTCGTTATCTAAAAATACATCAATGTGGGGAATAACATTAAAGGCTATGTGATTTGGAAGGGCTTCTGGATAGTAATATTTCCCTTCAAAGTAAGCTCTTGTCTCTTCTTCAAGGTCTTTTATCGCTGTGGCTCCTGCTCCTGATACAGCCTGATATGTAGATACGATAACCTTTTTTATGTTTTTTTCTTTATGTATAGGATACAGGGCGACAACCATCTGTATTGTTGAGCAGTTTGGATTTGCTATTATGCCTTTGTGCCACTTTACGTCTTCAGGATTAACCTCAGGAACCACCAATGGAACATCGTCATCCATTCTGAAAGCTGAGCTGTTGTCTATCACTACAGCCCCTTTTCTACAGCCACTGGAGCCCACTGTTTGCTCCTTGAACCACCAGCTGAGAAAAGGGCAATGTCTACCCCTTCAAATGCTTCTGGGGAAACAGGCTGAACCTTATATTTTAAACCCATAAACTCAAGCTCTTTTCCTGCTGACCTTTCTGAGGCCAACAGCCTTATTTCATCTACAGGGAAGTTTCTTTCTTCCAACACCCTGAGCATTGTCTGCCCAACTGCTCCTGTTGCTCCAAGTATTGCAATGTTATAATGTTTCATTAATGCCTCCTGCAAAATTTTAAATAACATTATTTTACAATAAAGAGGGGTGAAAAATGGAAAAAGCGGAGAAAAAGAGAAAAAATCCTTTTATTGCTATTCTTATATTAACAGGACTTATGTTTCTTCCTTTTTAGCGTTTTTGTTTGACAAACTTCTCCTTAAGTTAGATAACTCTTTTCTGTTTGTTGCAGAAGTTGGAATAGTGTCTATGGGTCTGATTTCAGCCTTTTTGATTTATTACTTCTTTTTTAAAAACTAAGCTTGAGGAGGAAATATGAAAAAAAGAGCACTTATTTCTGTTTCTGACAAAAAAGGTGTTGTTGAGTTTGCAAAAGAACTTGAAGATTTAGGTTATGAGATAGTTTCATCTTCAGGGACTGCAAAAGTTTTGAAGGAGAAGGGTATATCTGTTGTTGAGGTTTCTGAAGTTACAGGATTTCCTGAGATTATGGGGGGGAGAGTGAAAACACTCCACCCTAAAATACATGGTGGACTTTTAGCTGTCAGAGATAATCCTGAATATATGAAACAGTTAGAAAAGCTTGGAATAGTCCCTATAGATATAGTTGCCATCAATCTGTATCCATTTGAGGAAACAGTTAAAAGAGGGGCAGATTTAGATGAAATAATTGAGAACATTGATATTGGAGGTCCTGCAATGGTCAGGGCTTCTGCTAAAAATCACAGATTTGTCACTGTTATCGTTGACCCGGAAGATTATCAGAAGGTTATCTCAACGGCTAAAGGAAAAAGGAGAGATAGACATCCAGACAAGAAGAGAGCTTGCTTTAAAGGCTTTCAGACATACCGCCCTTTATGACAGTATTATATCTGCTGTTTTAAATGAAAAGTTTGGGATAAATGAGAAATTTCCTGAGGAGTTCTCTGTTCCTTTAAGGAAAAAATCTCCGCTCAGATATGGGGAAAATCCTCATCAGGAAGCGTCCCTTTACGTTTCTCCTGTTGAAAATGACAGTTTTTCTGTGGCGGAAAGTGAAGTCCTTCACGGAAAAGAGATGTCTTACAACAACTATTTAGATGTTGAAGCAGCAGTTAATCTTGCAAAGGAGTTTGACAGCCCTGCGTGTGTGATTGTGAAGCACAACAATCCATGTGGTGTAGCAGTGAGGGAAAGTCAGCCACAGGCTTACAGAGAAGCCCTGTCAGGAGACCCAAAATCTGCTTTTGGAGGGATTGTTGCATTTAATAAACCTGTCAGCCTTGAAACTGCCCAGCTTCTCACAGAGATTTTCCTTGAGGTTATTGCGGCTCCAGATTTTGAGAAAAATGCACTTAAATATCTGACGGAAAAAAAGAAAAATTTAAGACTGGTAAAGGTAAAAAATTTTGAACATTCTCCAAAAGGACTTGATTTTAGAAGGATATCTGGAGGAATGCTCCTTCAGGACAGAGACCTGAGACTTTATGAAGAGTGGAAAGTTGTTACAGAAAGGGAGCCAACACCTGAAGAAGTGGAAGACCTCCTGTTTGCGTGGAAAGTAGTAAAACATGTCAAGTCTAATTCTGTTGTGATAGCAAAAGATAAAGCCACTATTGGCATTGGTCCAGGTCAGACCTCAAGAGTTGACAGCCTTGAAACGGCTGTTAAAAAGGCAAAAGAGTTTGGCTTTTCCCTTGAGGGAACTGTTCTTGCATCAGAAGCGTTCTTTCCATTTAGGGACAGTATTGATGAAGCAGCTAAACACGGAATAAAGGCTGTAATTCAGCCGGGAGGCTCTATAAGAGACCCTGAAATTATTCAGGCAGCAAATGAACACGGAATAGCTATGGTATTCACAGGAATGAGACATTTTAAACATTAATATTGATTTAGATTAATGTTTTTTTCCAGTAAATATATTTAGCTTGGTAAGTAAAAACTAACTGGAGTGTGGCATGAGAAAGTTGCTGCTTTTATTTTTTTCCGTCACTTTCCTGTGGGTGACAGGCTGTGCTGTATCTTCTAAAAACTCTGTAAAAAACACAGAAACCAGGAAACAGGAAGCTCTGAAGGTTAAAGAAGAGTGTAAAAATTACGTCTCCCAAATGGAAAAATGTTTAAAGACTGCTAAAGGAAAAGATTACAGGAAGGTGTGGAAAGAGTGTGAAGGGCAGGTGATGTGGGATATGCTAAAAGAGTATCAGGATAACGGCTTCTGCTTTGATGAAGATGAGTGTAAACAGAAAGTTCTTGATGAGATTAACAGATGTCTTGATGAGAGAAATGCCCTATTCAGGAAACATATGAAGTAATCATTCTTCCGGGATGACTTTTGCATCATAATATATGTAGTCCCTTGGGGAAGGAATCTCAAAGTAAACCTTCCCTAATTTTTTCTCATCTTTGTTTAAAACACCATCAAGGTTTTTGTCTATGTAACCGTAGCCAAACCTGTAAGGTCTTGTCTGCTTTTCATAAGTTCCCTTTGCTGTTGTGAGTTTTTCAACCTTTAGAAATCTTTTTACTAAAACACCTCCACTGTAAAATTCCACCACACCATTTCCAAAACCAATAGTGGTTTCTATAGTCCTTCCAATAATGTTAATTCTCTCAGGGAAAAGAATAATCTAAAAACCCAGGAACATTATAAAGCCAGTTATAATAATAAAGACAACAATAAATAATGCCTTTTTCATTCTACCACTCTGATAGACTGGGCTGCCTTTTTTGGCTTTTCTCTTGCTTCCTCAACAGTCTGACCTGTGGCAAGTGCCACACCCATTCTTCTTTTAGGTCTTGTTGTAGGTTTACCAAATATCCTTATCTTTGTGTCTGGTATGGAGAGAGCTTTTTCCAGGCCTTCGTAGGAAGGTGCTACTCCCCAGTCTGATGCATGGAAGCAGTAAGATGCTCCTGCAGGAGCAGTCATCTTTATATCTACAGGAAGTCCAAGTATAGCCCTCAGATGTATCTCAAACTCAGACATATTCTGGGAAATCATGGTAACCATACCTGTGTCGTGGGGTCTTGGAGATATCTCATTAAAGTAAACCTCATCTCCTTTAACAAACAGTTCACACCCAAATATACCGTATCCCCCTAAAGCATCTGTTATCTTTTTTGCAATATCTTTTGCCTTTTCAAGAGCAACAGGGCTCATAGCTTGAGGTTGCCAGCTTTCGTGATAGTCTCCATCAACCTGAATGTGTCCGATAGGTTCACAGAACAGTGTTCCCTGATTTTTTGTCCTTACTGTAAGGAGTGTTATCTCAAAATCAAACTCAATAAACTCTTCAATAATTACCTCTCCACCTTTTCCCCTTGCATTTTCCTGAGCATAGAACCATGCTTTTTCAATCTGGCTTTCTTCTTTTACTATACTCTGTCCTTTTCCTGAGGAGCTCATAACAGGTTTTACAACAGCTGGCAGTCCTATCTCTTTTATGGCTTTTTTGTAAGTTTCTATGTCTGAGGCAAATCTGTAACGGGATGTTTTCAGTCCCACCTCTTCAGCGGCAAGTCTTCTTATTCCTATTCTGTTCATTGTGTAGTTTGTTGCCTTCGCAAGAAGGACAACGTTGAAGCCTTCTTTTCTAACTCAAGGAGCATTAATGTGTCTATGGCTTCAATCTCCGGGACAATAAAATCAGGTTTTTCCCTGTAAACAATATTTTTTATCTGCTGGCCGTTTTTCATGTCTATCACATAAGAACGCTGGGCAACCTGCTGAGCAGGGGCATTTTCGTAGCTGTCAACAGCTATAACCTCAATACCTAACCTTAATGCTTCTATTACAAATTCTTTTCCTAACTCTCCACTTCCAAGGAGAAGTATCTTTGTTGCATTGTGAGATAGAGGTGTTCCTATAATCATAACAGAATACTCCCCGAGTAGTGTATAATTAAACATTATAACAGATAAGGTCAAAACAGGTTTACAATACAGTTTGGAACAGATAAAAATATTTATGCAACTTCTAAAAAGTTCCTTCAGAGATTTAGCACCTATAATCATTGTTATTGCTTTTTTCCAGACTGTTATAATCCAGCAGGTTCCTGAAAATCTGTTTTCTATAGTGGCAGGTCTTTCTATCGTTGCTGTAGGACTTGCTGTTTTTATACAGGGTTTAGAGACAGGTATATTTCCTCTTGGTGAGAATTTAGCAAACGAGTTTGCCAGGAAAGGGTCTTTGTTCTGGCTACTTCTTTTTTCTTTTTTGATAGGCTTCTCAACAACAATTGCCGAGCCTGCACTTATAGCTATTGCAGACAGGGCTGAAATTATTTCTCAGGGAAGAATTGACAGTTTCTGGCTCAGAATAACTGTGGCATTTTCTGTTGGCATGGCTATACTGATTGGAGTTTTGAGGATATTGTTGGGACATCCTGTGCACTGGTATATAATCATTGGATATATTATTGTTGTTACAATAACCTTTTTTGCTCCTCCAGAGATTGTTGGGCTTGCCTACGATAGCGGCGGTGTTACTACTTCTACTGTTACTGTTCCCTTAGTCACTGCATTGGGAATAGGTCTTGCCTCAAGCATAAAGGGGAGAAATCCTGTAATTGATGGTTTTGGATTGATTGCTTTTGCCTCCCTTACACCTATGATTTTTGTTCAGCTATACGGTATACTGGTTTATTTTTCAGACGAAATTACTACAAAAACTATATCTTCACAACTACCTCTTGAAACAGTGACCTATTCTGAGCATGAGCCTCACTGGATTGTTGAACTTATTTTTAATTTGTTTGGAGTGATAAAAGATGTTGCCCCAATACTGGCTGTGATAATCTTTTTTCAGTATTTTGTAATAAAGAGGCCCGTTCCTCACAAAAAAAAGGTTTTTGCTGGGATAATACTTGTGATATCAGGTCTTTATGGGTTTATAGTAGGACTTGATATTGGACTTTTCCCTCTTGGTGAGACAATGGCCATCCAGCTTACTCAGTCTGGGAGCATTCTACTTATTTATATTTTTGGATTTCTTGTGGGATTTGCGACAACTATGGCAGAACCGGCTCTTATTGCTGTTGCTCTAAAAGCTCAGGAAGTCAGCGAAGGAAAGATTAATGATTTCATTCTCAGATTTTTTGTTGCTACAGGAGTGGCTATAGGGATTGCTTTAGGGTGCTACAGAATAGTTGCAGGAGATTCCATCCATTATTACATAATAGGTGGATATATATTTGTTATTTTACTCACATACTTTGCTCCACGATATATTATTCCTATAGCTTATGACAGCGGAGGTGTTACCACTTCTACTGTTACTGTCCCTTTAGTTACTGCACTGGGGTTAGGACTGGCCTCAAACATTCCCGGCAGGAATCCGTTAGTGGATGGGTTTGGGCTTATAGCCTTTGCCTCTCTGTTTCCTATGATAACAGTAATGGGCTACGGGATACTTGCAGAAACCTTTTTGAAAAAACAGAGGGAGGTAAAAAGATGAAGTTTTCCCTTTTAATAGCTATAGTTTCTGAAGAACTGGAAGAAAAAACCATAGAAATAGCAAGAAACTCAGGAGCTGGAGGAGTTACCATACTACACGGAACAGGTATCGGTCTGAAGGAAAAAAAGACATTTTTTGGTCTGACTTATGAGGGGAGAGAAACTGTGCTTATTTTTGTTTTAGAAAGAAAACTGGCTCTGAAAGTTTTGAAAACGATAAACAGGGAACTTGAGTTAGAGAAGGAAGATAGAGGTATAGCATTTACTGTCCCTATTGAACATCTATCAGGTATAAACCGGGAAGAGTATATGAAGTTTCAGCAGGAAATAGAGGAAGAAATATAATGGAGGGAAAACCATGCTGGTTAAAGAGATTATGCAGAGAGAAGTATTAACAATATCACCCTTTGCGTCTTTAAAAGAGGCTATAGAAAAGATGAGAGAGAGCGGTGTAAAGGCTCTTATTGTAGAAAAGCAGCACTCAAACGATGTGTATGGGATAATTACCTACACAAGCATACTGAAAGCTGTTTATCAGGAAGAGGGAGATATTGAACTGCTCAATGTGTATGATGTTGCAGTAAAACCTGCCCTTTCCATATCTCCAAATGTGGAAATAAGATATGCGGCAAGAATGATGGTAAACTTTAATGTGAAAAGATTGATAGTTTTAGAAAATGATGAGCTAATAGGGATTATATCCATGACTGACATTATTGAAAATATATTTATTAAACCTTAGAGAGAAGAGATGCCTTTATATGTTAAGATAGCCCTGAGATATCTGCTTTCCTTAAAGTCAAGGGCTTTATCTTTTATGACAATCATATCTTTTGTGGGAATTACTGTTGGAGTGTCTGCCCTTCTTATAACTCTTGCAGTTATGAGTGGTTTCCAGTGGGGTCTGAAGGAAAAGATTTTAGAAACCTCTCCCCACATTGTAATATTCAAGATTACCGGTAAATTTTCTGAATACAAGACCCTTTATGAGTATTTTTCTGACAATAAAGATATCATAGATTATCAGCCTTTTATTTTTTCTCAGGCTTTAGCCTCAAGAGATGGGAATGTAAAGTCTGTAAATATCAGGGGAGTTAATCCCGAAAAAGATAAAAAAATTATGAGACTGAATGAAAAAATAATAGCTGGAAGCTACGACAGTCTAAAAAAACCGAACTATGTTCTTATTGGAAAAGATGTTGCAGCTGCACTGGATTTGTGGATTGGTGATTCTTTTAATCTGATGTCTCCATTTGGAAGGAAAACACCTTTAGGATTTTTGCCAAAGGTAAAGAAGGTTTATGTAGGAGGCATTGTTGAGTTTGGTATGTATGAGTATGACTCAACATTTGTTCAGATGAAGCTAAAAGAAGCCCAGAAATTTTTTGACATGGGAAACAGCGTCACGGGAATCCAGCTAAAGCTGAGAGACCCTTACAGAGCAGATTTAGTAAAAAAAGAGCTGTTAAAATATATATCCTATCCCTACATTATCCGTTCATGGACAGACCTGAATAAAAGTCTTTTTCAGGCACTTCAGCTTGAGAAGCTTGCCATGTTCTTAGTTATTGCCCTGATAGTGTTGGTTGCTTCTTTTAATGTGTCAAGTCTGCTTATAACAAAGGCAAGAGAAAAGAGGAAGGATATAGCAATACTGAAAACAGTTGGAGCAGACAGCAGTTTCATACTTAAAGTATTTCTGTGGCAGGGCATGCTTATTGGTATAGCAGGAACATTGTCAGGAACATTAATTGGAGCTGGAGTGATATACACTGCAGATACCTATCACCTTATTAAGCTTAATCCAGAGGTCTATATGATTGATTATCTTCCGTTAAAAATATCACTTGTTGATATATCATCTGTTTTTATTTCGTCGCTTCTGATATGTTTTATATCCTCCATCATCCCGGCATACTTTGCCTCCAAGGATGTTCCAGCAGAGGTGCTCCGGTATGAATGAGGTTATAAAAACCAGGCATCTTGTAAAGCGTTATTTTCTGGAAAGTTCCTATGTTGAGGCACTGAAAGGAATTAATCTGTCTATAGAAAAAGGAGAGATGGTTGCTCTTATGGGTCCTTCTGGTTCAGGAAAGAGTACTCTCCTTCACATCTTAGGAGGTATAGATATTCCAACAGAAGGAAAGGTGTTTGTAAATGGTCAGGACATATTTTCTCTAAAAGAAAAATCTTGCCCGTTTAGAAATAAGCATGTAGGGTTTGTTTTTCAGTTCCATTATCTTCTCCCAGAATTTACTGCACTTGAAAATGTTATGATTCCTGTCCAAATTTATAGTAAGGAAGGAGCAAAGGAAAAAGCAGAAAGGATACTTGAAAGACTTGGTTTAAAAGATAGGCTGAACCATAAACCCTCACAGCTTTCAGGGGGAGAGCAGCAGAGGGTGGCAATAGCAAGGGCTGTTGTGAATAATCCTGATATAATACTTGCAGATGAGCCAACAGGTAATTTAGACAGCAAGAATACAGAGGTGGTTATGAATCTTTTAAAGGAACTGAACGAAAAGAATAATGTGACTATGGTCATTGCTACCCACGATAGAGAAGTGGCAGAATACTGCAGTAGAACGATTTACCTGAAAGACGGAACAGTGCAGTCTTGAAAAATTTGATTTATGTATATATTAAACAGGAATTTTAGAAAAAAATAGAGGTGTTTAGATATGTTTGAGAAGTTTACAGAAAGAGCGAGAAAGGTAATACTGAATGCAAGAGAAAAAGCTTTAGATTATAGAAGCAATTATTTGGGAAGTGAGCATCTTCTTCTCTCGCTGATAGAGGAAGAGGATATTCCTGTTCTTGTTCTGTCAAGATTTGGACTGACAATTGATAAAGTAAAAAGAACATTGACTTCCCAGATGGTTCACGGCAGCCACACAGGAGAAGTCCTGTTTGCTCCTGATGCAAAAAGGGTTTTAGAGTTTGCTGTAGAAGAGGCAAGAATACTGCATCATCAGTTTGTTGGACCAGAACATCTGCTTATTGGTATTGTTAGAGAAAAAACAGGACTTGGAGGAAGAGTGTTAAGAGGATTTGGAATAGATGAGTATTCTATCAGAAAAGAGATACTACAGATACTGGGAGAGATTCCTCCTCAGGAGCAGGTAAAACAGGTTCCAACCCCTAACATAGACAGATTTTCAAGAGACCTTACAGCCTTAGCAAGGGAAGGGAAGTTAGACCCTGTTATTGGAAGAGATAAAGAGATAGACAGAGTTATACAGATACTCTCAAGAAGAAGGAAAAACAATCCTGTATTGATAGGTGAGCCGGGAGTAGGAAAAACATCCATAGTGGAAGGTCTTGCTCAGAGAATAGCAAACAAAGAAGTTCCAGAGCCTCTTCAGTCTAAAAGGATTGTTGCATTAGACCTTGCTGCTTTAGTGGCAGGGACAAAATACAGGGGACAGTTTGAAGAAAGACTGAAAAACATACTGAAAGAGCTTGAGAAAGCACCATACATAATTCTGTTTATAGATGAGCTTCACACTCTTGTTGGAGCAGGTGCAGCAGAAGGTTCCATTGATGCATCAAATATGCTCAAACCTGCCCTTGCAAGAGGAGAGATACAGGTGATAGGTGCAACAACGATAGATGAGTATAGGAAATACATAGAAAAAGACGGAGCTTTAGAAAGAAGATTTCAGCCTGTTTTAGTGGAACCACCAACACCAGAAGACACAGTAAAAATACTTATGGGACTGAAGAGAAAGTTTGAGGAGTTTCACGAAGTTGTTTATACAAAATCAGCAATAGAAAAGGCCGTAGATTACTCTGTGAAATACATCACAGACAGACAGCTACCAGATAAAGCTATTGACCTTATTGATGAAGCTGGAGCATGGGTAAGAATAAGAGAGATGCAGCTTCCTCCAAAACTGAGAAGAATAGAGGAGAGAATTAAGAAAGATAGAGGAAGAAAAAGCAAAAGCAGCTAAAGAACAGGACTTTGAAAAGGCAGCAAAACTCAGAGACGAAGAGCTGAAACTGAGGGCAAAGTTTGAAACATTAAAGGCAGAGTGGAAAGAAAAGAAAAAGGTAAAGAAAGCCTAAAGTAAAAGATGAAGATATAGCACTTGTTGTTGCAAAATGGACAGGAATTCCTGTTGTAAGACTGACAGAATCACAGGCTGAGAAGCTTCTACATATAGAAGAGGAACTTCACAAGAGAGTTGTTAACCAGAATGAGGCAATAGAGGCTATATCAAAGGCTATCAGAAGAAACAGCGTTGGACTTAAAGGAACACACAGGCCGATTGGGGTGTTTATGTTCTTAGGGCCAACAGGGGTTGGAAAAACAGAAACAGCCAAAGCCCTTGCAGAGTATCTGTTTGGAACAGAAGATGCTCTGATAAGATTTGATATGTCAGAGTATATGGAGAAACATACCGTTTCAAGACTCGTTGGAGCACCTCCCGGGTATGTCGGATACGAAGAAGGAGGCCAGCTTACAGAAGCAGTTAGAAGAAGGCCTTACTCAGTAATACTGTTTGATGAAATAGAAAAGGCACATCCAGATGTGTTCAACATATTCCTCCAGATATTTGACGATGGAAGGCTTACAGACTCCTTTGGAAGGGTTGTTGATTTTAGCAACACAATAATAATTATGACCTCAAACCTTGGGGCAAGACTGATATTAGAATCTGGGAAGCTTGGTTTTGAGCAAAAATCAGGAATGCTTGATTATGAAGAAATGAAGAAAAATGTTCTCCAGCAGGTAAGAAAACATTTCAGCCCAGAGTTTCTGAACAGACTTGATGAGGTTATTGTATTCAAGCCACTGGACAAAGAGGTAATGAAAGGTATAATTGATATACAACTTAAGGAGATAAACAGAAGGCTGAAAGAATGGGGAATAACTGTAAAGCTGTCAGAAAGTTTGTGGACTACCTGATAGAAAAGGAATTCAGACCAGAATTTGGAGCAAGATCTATAAAGAGAGCCCTTCAGTCATTGGTGGAAGACCTGCTGGCAGAGGAGATACTGAAAGGAAAAACTTCCAGCTGGTTCAGTAGCAGAAGTGGTGGTGAAAAAAGGTGGAACAGTAGGAATAAAAGGTGAAAAAATCAAAATCAGAAAAAACAGTCAGGAAGAAAGAAGTGGCAGCAACATAGACGTATTGAGGGGCTTCATGCCCCCTGTTATTTCTGTTCTTCTTTTTTGTTCTCCATACCTTCCCATTCTGAAGAAACATCCCAGATAAAAGCAGGGAAAATCTCAGAAGAAGTAAAAAAAATCTACAGACTGAGAAAAATTGAGATAAAAGGTCTTAAGTATGTATCTCCCCAGCTTATATACCCTGTAATAAACATAGGAAAAGGTTCTGTTGTTGTCAGAGACAACATTGTTAACATACTGAGAGACCTGTATAAGTTAGGTTATTTCCGTGATATTGAGGCCTATACCAGATATACAGAGAATGGTATAGACCTGATTTTCGTGTTTAAAGAACTACCTGTTGTTCAGAAAATAGAGTTTGAAGGAAATGAAGAGATTTCAGATGAGGACCTTTTACAGGTTTTAGGTGTTCAGACAAAAGAGAGAATGGAATCCGGAATGGCACTTCCTTTCTCAACAATTGGACCTGAGTTATCAGAAAAATTAGCTTCAATAAAAAAAGGTCTTGGTAGGGTTTTTTCTGTTGATGAGATAAACAAGATGATAAAAGCAATAAAAGATAAATATGAAAAGGAAGGGTTTTATAACACAAAAGTCTCTTACTATTTCAAAGGGAATACCCTTGTTTTTAAAATAGAAGAGGGAAAGAGGGCATATGTGAAAGAGATAAAAATTGTTGGTAATAAACAGTTAGATGAAGGCGAAATTAAGGACGTAATGGAGACGAAAGAACGTTCAATATGGAAGCTGAGATTTCACCCAAGACTGAGCAAAAGAACAGCTCCTTGAGGATGTTGAAAGATTAGAGAGTTATATCGTAAAAAAGGGATTCTTTTGAAGTTATGGTTGAAAACCAGAAATTGAACTTAAAAATGGAGAGGAGTACTACATAACAATAAAGATAAAAGAAGGTGCCCGTTATAAAATCTCTAGGCTGGAGTTTAAGAATAACAGATACTATACAGATGAAGAACTGCTGAGAAAATTTAAAGAAGAGCTCAAAACTGGAAATTTCTATAACGGAGAAGTTATTGAGAGACTGGAAAAGGAGATTTTAGACAGGTACACAGACCTTGGATTTATATTTGCAATGGTGTATGTAGATAAGATAATAGATAAAAAAGGAAAAACAGTTAAAATTGTTTACGACATACAGCCAGGGGAGATTTTTTATGTAGATAAAATTGATATATCCGGAAATTATGAATCGAGGGATTATGTTATCAGAAGGGAGCTTAGGATTTGCTCCAGGAGACCTCTTTAGAAGACAGGATTTATTCAGGTCCCAATCAAGACTATACAGCCTTGGATACTACAATATGGTAGGTTTTGACCCCCATGTGAAAGAAGAAAACAAGATAGATGTTGACGTAAAAGTTCAGGAAAGATTTACAGGCCAGATATCTATAGGCGCTGGGTATAGCCAGCTTACTGGACTATCTTTCTTTCTCTCTTTGAGAAAAGGGAACTTTTTATGGGAACAGGAGATACAGCAGGAATTTCATTTACAGTTGGTTCAACTTACAGAAATAATGAGATTTCCTACCTATCACAGATGGGCTTTTATAAACCTGTAAATCTTGGTTTTAGTCTTTACGACAGATACATTGATTACACCACATTTGTTTCAGAAAAACAGGGATTCTCTCCAACCCTTTCATGGGAAATATCAGAATACTGGAGAGCAGGAACAGGTATCACTATAGAAAAAGGAAAGTATAAAGATATCACAGTGGATGCCCCCAGAGAATAAAAGACCAGGCAGGCTCTTACAGTCTTGTGTCAACATTCCTCAATTTTACAAGGTCTGATGTTGACAATCCTATACTTCCAACAAGGGGTAGTAATTTCAGCATCACATTTAAGGTTGGTTATGGGACGAGAGGATTTTACAAAACTAACTTCAGCTACTCAAAGTTCATCCCAGACAGACTGTTTTATACAGACTGGGTTCTTTCATTTAAAGGTAGATATGGTATAGTTGAAAAGATGAATAACAAAATACCGTTAGATGAGTACTTCTTCGTTGGTGGAGATTTTTCTATCAGAGGGTTTGATTATGGTATGGCTGGACCGTACGATAAAAATCTTGACCCGATAGGCTCAAAACAGCAGATAGTGTTTAACTTTCAGGCTTCTCACCCAATAGCAGAAAGATTCCTGTGGGGATACATATTTACGGACATGGGCAAGGGATACAACAGTGGCAGTCCATTTAAGGATATGTTCTATTCAGTTGGAGTAGGTCTGAAAATTGTTACGCCAATGGCACCTATTGACATTTATTATGGAAAAGTCCTAAATCCACCTTCAGGAGTTGGAGGTTCAAGAATAGGATTTGTATTAGGAACATTTTTCTAAGACTGGAGGAAGAGATGAGAAAAACAGTATGGACTTTCATTTTAGTGACATTTTTTTCAGGGCTTGCAGTAGCCCAGAATATAGCCTACGTGGATGTTCAGAAAATTATGAACAGCTCAGTAAAAGGGAAAAAGTTAAAGTCTGAGATACAGGAAAAGTGAAGTACTATCAGAGTAAGTTAGACAGTATTGATAAACAGATTGCCCAGATACAGAAACAGCTTGAAAGTCCCGTCCTCAGCGAAGAAGCTAAAAAGAAGAAGAAAAAAAGATTAGCAGAGCTTAAAGAAGAGGGACAAAAAGTGCAGCAAGAAGCAGAGAGGGAGCTATCACAGATGAAAGCAAAAGCAGAAAGAGAGCTGATATTAGACATCAAAAGGATTACAGAAAAATATGCAAGAGAGCATAACATAGACCTTGTTTTTATTGGTGGAGCAATAGGGGGAGTTGTGTATTATGATAAAGCTATAGACATTACTGATAAAATTTTAGAAATATACAACAGGGAAACAAAATGAAACTCTCACAGATTGCAAAACTGTTAGATGGAAAGATTGTTAATCTAAAGGAAGATACAAGACATAACAGGATTAGGAAGTATTAGCAAAGCCAAAAAAGGAGAAATAACATTCTTGACTGACAAAAAGTATCTTAAAGACCTGCACATAAACGCTTCAGCAGTCTTAACAAAGGAAGAACTTGATTTAGACATCCCCCAGATAATAGTTGACAACCCTCAGACAGCATTTTACAGGCTTATAGATATCTTTTATCCTGAAGAAGAAAAAACAGGAATATCACAGAGAGCATCGATATCAGAAAATGTGGAAATGGGAGATGATGTTTATATAGGAGATTTTACAGTTATAGAAGAAGGGGTAAAGATAGGGAACTCTGTCAGGATATACCCAAACTGCTACATAGGAAAAAACACAGTGATAGGAAATAACACAGTTATTTATCCAAATGCTGTCATATACAGGAATACAGTTATAGGAAAATGTTATTATCCATTCTGGCTGTGTTATAGGAGCAGACGGCTTTGGTTACTATCAGGAAGATGGAAAGCACAAAAAAATAAGACATGCAGGCAGAGTTATCATTGGAAGATGAGGTGGTGATAGGGCAAACACAACCATAGACAGGAGCAATGGTAGATGAGACTATTGTCAGAAAAAGGCACAAAGATAGATAATCTCGTAATGATAGCCCACAACTGCGATGTTGGGGAAAACAGTATCATTGTTTCTCAGGTTGGAATAGCAGGGAGCTGTAAAATAGGGAAAAATGTTATATTAGCGGGACAGGTAGGGGTGGCAGACCACATAACAATAGGGGATAATGTTATTGTTACAGCAAAATCAGGGGTAGGAAAAAATCTTGATGCTGGGAAGGTTTACGGCTCTGGTCTTCAGGCAATAGAATGGTCAAAATGGAAAAGAGTTATCTTCTATCTGTATAGACTCCCTGAACTTATCAAAAAGATAAAGTAATTTTTCTTCTTTGGTGGAGCTTGGGAATATTATTAAGAAATACAAAAAGGTTGTGAATATAAATAAGGGTGCAAAATGCACCCAGTTTTCACCCAGCCTCCATTATGGAGATACCTTTTTATTAAAAAATAACAATGGAGAATTTGATATAATTGCTCCTCCTTAATCTGAAAAGATATAAAATGAAAGCCTTTCACCTATTCACAACACTACTCACATTCCTTATTGCTCTGATATAAGCCTGTTTTATTACAGGGTCTTTTTTCTTTTTCTCGTATTTGCTTTTAACCTTTGTAAAAGCTCTTTTTTTTCCTGTATGATTTTTTAAGTAGATATTGTCTATACTCACAGGCTTAGCTAAAAGTTGTAATTCTTTCGGCACTTTATGTTGTATATATATGACTTGAAGTCTTTGCTGTAATGCTCTTGCATTTGGATATATACCTTTTTCTATTAACTGTCTTGTTGTTTATTTAAACCTCTTATCATTGTTGATATAAGCCTCGTACATTTGTTTCATAAGCTTTTCTCTTCTATCTTCCGCTGTCTTTTCTCCTTTCACTTCTTCCCTGATTGTAAAACTTGCAGTCTTACAGGTGTTGCTCCAAGTAGTAATGCACAGCTTTTCGCAAGAACCTTAATAACTGGTTTACCATTGTTTCTGTAAATATATCCTTTTTGTTAATATATCAAGCCCGTCTTTAATCCTTCTTAAATATACTGGGAGTAGTCTATTGCCAATTCCTTTTATTCTTCTGTATCTCCTTTGGCAGCTGCAGCTATTGCATCTATAATGTTTTTACCATAACTAATAGGTGCTGATGCTGTAGATATTAGTGAACTGTATATATCTCCAAGTCCCATACTTTGATATAAACTAATCCCTGTTAATGCTCCAAGTAGCCCAAACTCTCTTTAATCTCGCTAATTTCTCTGCTTAAACCTGTAATATCACTTAAAGTTTCTTCTAACGGCTCTCCTACAAGCTGATAATCATATCTGTTATTCCTATAAAGTTTAATATTTCATGTTAAAATGCGTGTTCTAAGAATGTCATCAACATCATTGAACCAGCTAACCTATACTTCCAAGGCAGATTTTTTAAAAAGTTTATTTCCTTGATTAAAAATGGCTTAAACATCATGTAAAATCTAATCCACGGGTTTCTTAAAGCTGGTGGGGTATTGTAAACTTTATTGTCAAAGTTTGTCTGTAGTGCAAACTCTTTTGCAAGCCTTGCTTTATTGCCTTTATATCCAAAATCTTTTAACTCGTCGTATTTCTAGCTAAAACGCAACACAGCTCTCGCAAGCCCATCCCCAGTAATTAAAGGGAATAAAGATATATTTTCAAGGGTGCCTC
>JAUZSJ010000024.1 GCA_030949555.1 Persephonella sp.
ATATAAATAATATATAATATATATAGAATATAATAAATAAATAAATATAAAGAAGAATGAATGAAGAATAAAAATAATAATAACAAGAAAATAACAAAATAATAATAATGTACTACTAATAATAAAAAATATATATGTAGTATAACCAAAATATAAATGTATAAGAATAATAATAATATAACTGATCTTAAGAGTTTGATTAAACCTTTCAAAAGGATGTTTGGCGGAGTAGACAAAGTATTAGTCGGAAAACCTGATAAAGTTAATTTAATCTCACCTTCTAAATTAATTGCTCCTGCATCTGCGCAAGAGAAAATTTACTTAATAAGCTTTATCCGCTTTCTTTGAGAAAATCTTTCAAGAGCTGATGTGGTGGGTGATAAAGGATACGGATTTTTACAAAAAGCATTTGATAACTTGGAAAAAATCTCAAACTTTCAACTTCCAGATGCTACAGCCAGGCTATAGAAAGCACATTTAAAGACCAGCTTGGAGGGATATTAAACGAAACGGCAAAAAGAGGAATTGTCAACAGTTCAATTACTCAAAGAGCTATAAATGATGCACTTAGGAAGACATTTGAGATGAAAACAAATTTACTCCCACAGGCTCTTCAAATGTCAGTTGCTCCATTTTCAACACTAAGAGATATAGAAAAGATTATTTGCAAATGCCGTCTAACATGTGGTCTGGGCTTATGAGTGCAAGATATGGTGTTAGAGCAATGCCAGTTGTCCAAAAGGTAGTCCGGTCTTCTTGGAGCTTTAGGAGCAGCTGAGGAGCAGCTTTAGGGAAAAGGTTGGAGGTCCAACAGGTGCAACGATTGGTGGTCAGGGTTGGAGGCATGCTTGGCAATGTTCTCTGGCGAGCTCTCTTAGATAGTGGAGGTATAAAATATGATTTACCTTAACGACCCAAATGCTGAAATGATAAATTTCTATAACAGGGGACTTTTAAATTCGATAAACTTCTGGGCACAGGAAAAGCTCAGAGAAAAATGGTATAAACAAAAATTGAATGATGAGATAAAAAGACAAAAGGAACTGCTGAAATACAAACAAGAACTTGAAAAAGCAAACAAGGAAAGAATATTTAAAAGAGCTACTTGGAGAGCAAATACCAGAAATAAGCAATCTGGACAACATTTTTAGAGTGGGAGACATCCAGGAAAGTATCAACAATGCACTGCCCAAGCCAGCAATCAGCCGGGCAGTTAATGATGCTTTTGGAATCCCGCAGAGAGCGGGATTTTTGGGAAACTACTGGGAAAATCTGAAACAAAACTTTGCAATACAGTCTCCTACACCTGAAGTTCCACAGGTAAAGCTAAAATACGAAGGGGGAGCACTTATCAGACCTTATGCTAACAAAAACCCCATGATTGCAGACTCTATCAAGGCTCAGGTGTATGGGGTGAAACTGCCACAGGTTGAAAAACAGAAATTTAAATTTGGGAAACCTATTAAGGCAACAGGAGAAGATGGAAAACCAATTTGGAGTATCCCAAAACTCAATGAACAAACAGGGGGAAGTTGAATTTATAAATGTGCCAAGAGAAAAAGAGTATAAGAAAGGTAATATAACAATTTCAGAAAGTAAGCCGTTTATAGGTGAAGATGGTAAAGCCTATTTCATTCGGGACTACATAAAACCCAATGGTGAAATTAAAACAAAAATTCTTCCTTATTATGATAGGAATGTTAGCAAGTCTTCAGGTAAAAAAATAACCCAAAAACAACAAACTATTTGCAAGACCTTCTGATGTGATAGCTCAGCTTAACAGAATGTCAACAAAAGAAGTGGCAGACCCTTTAACAGGACAGAAAACCGAAGTAAAAGAGGAATTTGACTTATAACGATTTAAAGAAGGTCTATAAAAATGGCATTTGGTTTAAAAGACAAAAACGGCAATGCCTACGAAGTAGTGGGAGTTTTAAAACAACCACCCGGCTATCAGTATAGGAACCCAGAAACTTATAAAGTAATAGGAGAAAAAATGGAGAGCCAGTAATACAGGTAGACATTAATGGTAAAACTTTCGCAGTGCCAGTTTCTAAACTTAGAAAGTTAAAAAGAAAAATACACAGTTAAATCAACAGTCCAGATGCCAGATAAAAACTCTTACAAAACAGCTGAGGAGTATTTGCAAAAATGGCGAAAACAGCAACACCTACAGAAGTATTAAATGACCCAGAGTTTTATAAGCTCCCAGAGCTTGAGAGAATAAAGGTATTAAAAGAGATAGACCCAGAGTCTTCAAGTTTGCCAGCA
>JAUZSJ010000025.1 GCA_030949555.1 Persephonella sp.
CTTCTGTAATTTTCTTTGCTGCTCTGTAGTTATTAAATGACTGGAAACCGTCAAACAACTTCCAGCTGAGGGCTACACTCTACCATAAAACCAGTTCCATCTGTACCAAAGGGACTGTATCTATCATCCATCTGGTAGTATCCAAATGCTCCTACAGATGGAAGTAAGTCCCCTTTCTGGAATTTTGCATATCTTTTAGCATTTTCAACCCTCGTCCTTAAAGCTACAAGGTCTGGTCTTTCAGAAAGAGCTACTTCCTGCCAGTAATTGAGGTCTTTTCTTACTGGTATAAACTCTAATTTTCCAACAACATCTATCTGGGAAGGTTCTATATCGTCCCTGCCCATTGCCAGGAGAAGACCTCTTTTTGCAATCAGATACTGATTCTGGGCTTCTGTTATTTTACTTCTTACTTTCGATAGATATACCTTTGCTCTCAGAACATCCGCATATATTGCAAGTCCATTTTTATACATAGACTGGGCAGTCTCATAATGTTTTTTTACACTTTTGTAGGCCTGCTGTGCAATCTTTATCGCTTCCTTTGCAAGGAGTGCGCCGTAATATGCCTTTGTAACGTCATATATAACCTTTTGTTTTGTTTTCTCTAAATCCAGTTTTGAAGCCTCATACTCCTTTCTCTCATCTTTATTCCTGTTCCTATCTTTCCCTGCCCATATAGGAACCTGAAACTCTATTTTTGTCTGCCAGTTGTTCCATTCTGGATATGTGGGTGAGGGAAAAAGAGAAGCTCCCAAAAGACCGTTAAAAGAGGTCATATCCACGTACTTTGAGGAGCTTGTCATTGTCAGTCTGTGCTGGTTTAACTCACTCATCATAGCCCATCCTGGTATGTTGGTTCTCATAAATGCCTCGCTGAAACTGACAGTAGGAAACCTGATGCCTTTTGCAGCTTTATACTCAAACTCTTTGCTCTTCAGTTTTCTCTCCTCTGCTTTCAGCTGGTAGCTGTTTTTAAGAGCTATCTCTATTGCTTCCTTTAATGTGAGCTCTTTTGCATTTAATGATACTGCTATGAGGAAGAAAAGAGCCACAACAAAAGCCTTTTTCATCTTTCACCTCTCCAATTATTTATATGATAAGAATATTAGAATATAATTATATATCCATAAACACTAAATTTCAACCCTGAAATAGATATTGATTGCTTCCCCCAATTTCCAATAAAATTATAACTAAGAAATCAGATCTTCCAAATAATCTGGGTCAAGAATTTCTATCTTTCCTCGTTCTGTGTTAACTATACCTTCCTTTTTCCATCTACTCATTATCCTTATTGCTGTTTCAACAGTTGTTCCTGTCATCTCTGCTAAATCCTGCCTTGTTATAGGTGCTCTGATTACTGTTTTTCCATTTTCTTCTTTTCCTATTTTTTTAGAAAGTTCAAGGAGGAGATTTGCTATTCTCCCTTCTACTTTTTCTGCTGCAAGACTTTCTCAGTCTGTCATATGCCTCTAACAGCATCTTGCTTGCATCGCATGTTATTTTTACTGCAAGGGCTGGATAAAGATTAAGCAGTTTCAGGAAATCTCTTGTTTGACACATAAAGAACTCTTGAGTCAACCAAAAGCCGTGTCTGTATACGTACTGGATGGTCTTGACTCACCCATAACAAGCCATCCAAATACTTCCTTAGGTGTAACAAGTCTGAGTATCCACCGTTTTTCCATCTGCTGTTTCTTTTATCAATTTTACAATGCCATCTATAACAAATGTATATTCCCGCTCTTCATCACCTTCCAAAGAATATATACTCATTTTTTATACTCTTTTAGATGAAAGTAAGAAGCTATCTTTTTAATCTCTTCCTCTGGGATACCTTCAAGCAGCGGTATATCTTTTAGAAATTTTTCTTTATCCATAGCTTACCCCATTTAAGGTTTTGGAACACTACCCAGTAAATATTTTATATCATCATCTCTAAAAACATAAATCCTGCACCTACATAAAATCCTATCAGATCACTGTTTAAAAGGTCTGAACCTCCAAATTTAACAAAAATGGGTTGTCTTTTTAGCTTATATGTGAAACCAACATCAAGCTGAGGATTATCTTTACTCCTCTATAGGCATACTTTCTATCAAAATTATACAGGTCCGCTTTCAAAAACAGCCTGTCTGTAAGGTAAAAATCAAATCCCACATTCCCTGACGAATCTTTTCAGCCCTCCTCTTATCCAGAAACTCCTGCCTATTATGTCAAACAATCTGTGGGCATACTGGACGTCAAAGAGAATACCGTAGTCTCTTTTTCACTCACTGTTGTTGTCGTTCCTCCTGAAGTTAACTCTTCCTCTTTTTTTATTGTTCCTTCACTATTTGTAAGAAGACCTACATATATATAGCTGTCTTTACCTGGTGACAGTTTCCCTGCAATCCCTGCTTTCTCACTCTCGTTTCCTGTATGTTTCTCCCCATACATGATTATGTCTAATCTGGTTCTATTTACTACAGAGAAAGGTTTTGAAAACTCTCTTATCCCAGAATTCGCATTATCATATAGACTATCGTCATTAACTAACTTGCCGAGAGTTCCTTTTCCCTTCGTCAATTTTTGCAAGTATTCTGTCAAGCTTTAGTGAAGCATCTTTTATTTTCTCTACAGCTATTTTTATCTCTTCTCTGTTTTCTCCAACTGTTCCTTTTATAACTTTTGCAGCTTCTCCTATCTCATCTAAAACCTGAGGTGTTTTCTCCCTCAGGGCAATAGATGTTTCCTTAAGATTTTTTATCAATTCCCTTATATCTTCTCTGTTTTCTCCAGTGATTGCCTCAAGATTCTGTGCAACCCTATCAATCTTTTTTATCAGAACTGGCAGGTCTCTTTAGACTCTCTGTTATCTGGGTTATGTTGTCTACAGACCTTTTTATGCTCTCTCTGTTTTCTACTACCAGCTGGTCTGTATGCTGGGCAAGTCTGTTTATGTTCTGGATGAGCTGTTTTAAGTTTCCCTGACCAACTGCTTCATTCAGGCTGTCTACCAATTTTCCTATCTTGTAGGCTACATCTTTTGCTGAGGCAAAGGCCTCCTCTGTTGATGCATAAACCTCAGTATTTTTTATCACTCCTTTTTCTGAAAGTTTCCCAGCTGGAAGGGCTTCCCCGAATCTATGTATATGTATTTATCGCCCATCAATCCAAGTGTCCTTACGTATGCCTTTGCATCTTTGTAGACAGGAACATCTGCCCTTATTCCAATAGTGACCTTAACCCTGCTGTTTTCAAACTCTATCTTTTCAACTCTTCCCACTTTTACACCCTTTACCTGTACATCTGCTCCGGGAGATAACCCTTCAACAACATTGAAATACAGATAGTACTCCTTAGTTTTAACTCCAATTTCCTTTCCACTAAAGGTTATTATTAAATACCCGGCAAGACCTGATATAAAAAGAACAAAAAGCCCTACTTTAAAGGAAGTATTCATATCTCTTCTTACTTCTCCATTATAGTTTCTTCAACTTTCATACCAAAATGCCTTCCCGCTTCCTCAACATAGCCTAAAAATCTCGTCTCCTTCTTTAAGGTCAACAACAGAGACAAGAGAGCCATCACCTTTTACAAGCCTTATAGTTTCCGCGTTCTGCAATACAGCACTCAGCTTTTTACCCTCGGACTCGGCTTCTACAAGCAGCATAGGCCTTTTTTCTATTTTTGCTCTTCCCACAACAACAGCCCTTCCGTTTCCCTCTATGTCGTAAGCCATTACTTCTCTGCCGGCTTCAAGTTCACACAGATAAACTGTTTTTCCTCCAGGAATTCTTGTATACATATGAACTGCCCCTGCATTAACCCTGAAGGGTCTTGACGCAACATACGGAGATTCTTCTGTCTCTGCATGAACAAATATCATCCCTGCAGAGGAGTTCCCAACAAGCATTCCTTCCCATTTTTTGAATAAAGATGTAGTATCAACGGCTACTCTGTCCCCCATTCCCACAGGAATAACAGCCGTTACTCTGGCTCTTACAAGTTGTAGTTTTTCTGTGGTTTCCTTTATAACGGATGCCACCATTTTTATCTCACTGAGGTCTTCTGTTTCTAAAACAACACCTTTAACTCCTTTTTCTAATATTCCTACAGCTATCTCAGCTTCATCAGAATTTTTTACAACAGCATATATATTGTCCGACTGGGCTATAAGGTTCTCTAAAGGGATAATGGTCCAGTCTGTTGTTTTTACAATAACTTTCTTTCCTGATTTTGCCAGCTGAGCTGCCCTTTCTTCATCTTTTTTGTCTTTTATTATTACAATAACAAAATCATCTGAAAGATTACCCTTTTTATCTGCAGTTATTAAGTTTATCCTTCCTAACTTTTTAGCTTCTTCTAACTTTTCTTCTGGAACAATTATGTAGTCTGCTCCTGACTCAATGGCTGTTGTTACAATCTTTTTGTCGTATTTTGATGCATCAACAACGAATTCCTTCATCTCCAAACCTCTTCTTTTAATTAAATATTAATATTTTCCTTTTTGCAAAAAACTCCTATCACAATTAGACCAAAAAATGTTTTTTTCAAAAATTTACTCTTGTATCCATACCGACTAAATAGCTCTTCCAGTTCTTCAGGAGTCTTAGAGTTTACAACAGACTCCATAAAGTAGTCGTACTCCTGCTTTGAAAAATCCTTTCTCCCAAAGGCCTGAAAACTCTATCTGCAAAGAAAAAACCCCATTAAAAAGTATCTTACTGGGCTTTGATATGTCCAGTATTCCAATACACCCCCTATTACTCAGTATACGGGAAAATTCTTCTATAGATTCCTCTGGCCTGAGATGTCTGAATACAAGTGACATATATATGGATGAGATAGAGCCGTCCTTAAAAGGAAGGTTGTAAGCTGATGCTTTCAGGAAAAAACTGTCCCTGTTTTTTTCCTTTGCCTTTCTCAGCATATTAAAGGATACATCTACTCCAACAGGCAGGCATTCTGGATATTCCTGCATTATCTTTTTTACCACTTCCCCTGTTCCTGTTCCTACATCTAAGGGAATCTTTCCAGCAGGCGTATTCTTAACAAGTACTTCCTGCCATTTATCAATAAGACCAAAAGTTACAGTTTTAAGAAATCTATCGTATCTCTTTACAACACTATCAAAAATACTTTCTGCTAACTTTTCCTGAGCCATATTACTTTTTCTTCCATTTTGTTCCTACAGGTGTGTCTTCAATAACTATTCCCATCTCGGAGAGTTTATCTCTAATCATGTCTGCAATCTCAAAATTTTTCTGTTTTCTTGCAATATTTCTTACATCTAACAGCATCTGCACGAGCTCTTTTTCTTCCTTTCCTATCTCCTCTAAAACAGCTACCTTTTCCTGAGCAACCTCTGATAAATCTTCTCTTTCAACACACGGCTGAAGACTGTCAAACAGCCCAAATATATCCCTTCCTATCTTATGTATAACCTCTTTTGCTTCTCTATAAGACTCAAGGGCTTTCTTAGATATTCCTCCCTCTTTGACCGCCCTGTCTTTCAGTATATTCATCTCTCTGACAAGTCCAAATATTGATGCAAGAGCTTCCGGTGTATTGAAGTCATCACTCATTGCTGCATAAAATCCCTGCTCTGCTTTCGCAATTGCGTCGTACAGATGTCCTTCAAAATCAGGATTTTCTGGTAGTTTCTGCAGGACTTCATACTCTTCTATTGCATTTTTCAGTCTTTCATAGGCTTTTTTTGTCTCCTCCATCTTTTCCCATGAAAAGTCTAAAGGACTTCTGTAATGAACAGAGAGGACTAAAAGCCTGAGGATATCAGGCTCATACTTTGAGTAAATCTCCTTCAGTGTTATGTAATTTCCTAAAGATTTTGACATTTTCTGACCATTTACTGTAACAAGACCGTTGTGAATCCAGTACCTTGCAAATGGTTTATCGGAAAGGGCCTCAGCCTGCGCAAGTTCATTTTCGTGGTGGGGAAAAGTCAGGTCTAAACCTCCTCCGTGAATGTCTATAGTTTCACCTAAATGCTTAAATATCATCGCACAGCACTCTGTAGTTGCCAGCCTGGTCTTCCTTTACCCCATGGAGAATCCCACGCAGGTTCTCCTGCTTTTGACGATTTCCACAGGGCAAAATCTAACGGGTCTTTTTTCTTCTCCTCCGGCTCTACCCTCGCTCCTGCAATCAGCTCATCTATACTTCTTTTTGAAAGCTTTCCGTAATCTTTGAATTTCCTGACAGAAAAATAAACATCCCCTTCAACCTCATAGGCATAACCTTTTTCTATCAGCTTCTGTATAAAATCAATAATATCAGGTATGTGGGTTGTAACCCTTGGTTCAACATCTGCTGGTTCTATACGGAAGTTTTCTGCGTCCTGAAAATACTCTTTTATGTATCTATCTGCAATAACTGTAAGGAACACACTCATTTTTTGCCCTGTTTATTATCTTATCGTCAACATCAGTGAAGTTTCTGACAAATTTCACGTTATAACCTAAATATCTGAGATACCACGTCGTATCATGTCGAAAACTATCAGGCTTCTACCATGTCCAACATGGTTAACATCGTAAACAGTAACCCCACAGGTGTATATCTTTACTTCACCAGGATTTATAGGAACGAACTCCTCTTTCTTTCCTGAAAGTGTGTTGTATATTTTTAAACTCATCATTCCACCTCCAGTTGTTGTTATAATTATAACCTAATTTTATATTTAGTAGAGAAAACTGAAAAAGGAGGAGCCTATGAACAACAGGAAGGACAGGCTGTTGCAGGAGTATATACACGACCCTTACTTTACGAAGGAAAAATACCACGACCCTTCAGTATGTGAAAGGTGTGGTGTTGTTTTTCATGAAGGAATCTTCCAGTGGATTGAACCTCCCTCCACAGGATGCTGAAAAGATGATATGTCCTGCATGCAGAAGGATAGAGGACAGATATGAAGGGGGTATTGTTGAGTTTAAAGGAGAGTTTCTACAGTCCCACAGAGATGAAATCATCAATCTTATAAAAAATGTTGAAGAAGAGGAGATATCATACAGACCTCTGGAGAGATAATTGAGATGAGAGAAGAAGACGGAAAGATAGTGATAACTACAACTTATGAACATCTTGCAAGGAGGATTGGTGAGGCTGTTCACAGAGCTTACAAAGGAAATCTTAACTTCCAGTATCCTGAAGGAACTAAGTACATCAGGGTTCACTGGGAGAGATAGTGCTGTATGATAAGGGTCGGAGTTGATACAGGGGGAACGTTTACAGATTTTGTATTTTACAAGGAAGGAAAGTGGAACATTCTTAAACTGCTTTCTACTCCCCACAATCCTGCAGAAGCTGTACTGGAAGGAATAAACAGGATAAGAGACAAAGAAAACTGTGATATTACCCACGGTTCTACTGTTGCCACAAATGCTGTTCTTGAGAGAAAGGGAGCAAAAACGGCGTTCATAACCAATAGAGGATTTGAGGATTTAATTTACATAGGAAGACAGAACAGAAAGAGACTGTATGACCTTTTTTATAAAAGGGGAGAGCATATCATACCAGAAAATCTCAGACTGGGGATTCAGTGCAGGGTAAATGCAAAAGGTAAGATATTACAGGACATCACAGATACAGAGATTGACAGAGTTATACAGATTCTGAAAAAAGAGAATGTTGAATCTGTTGCCGTTTCTTTTCTGTTTTCCTTTTTAAATCCAGAACACGAGAAGGCTATAAAAAAAAGGCTTTCAAAAGAAGGTTTTTATGTTTCTGTCTCCCACGAGATAGTTCCTGAGTTTAGAGAATACGAAAGGTCAATAACAACAGTCTTAAACAGCTATGTTATGCCTGAGATGTCAGAGTATTTATCTGATATACAAAACAGCCTGTCAGAAAAGGACAGCTTCAGAATAATCCAGTCCAGCGGTGGTGTTATATCTCCAGAAACGGCCAAAAGGGAAGCTATCAGAACTGTACTTTCAGGCCCGGCAGGAGGCGTTGTTGGTGCATTTTATGTTGGAAGTTTGATTGGAAGAGACAGACTGATAACCTTTGATATGGGAGGAACATCAACAGATGTTTCACTGATTGACGGTAAAATCCCTTTTACAACATATGCAGAGATATCAGAATTTCCCATTAAGGTACCAATGATAGAGATACATACTGTCGGAGCTGGTGGAGGTTCAATAGCCTATATAGGGATGAAGGTGGTGCTTTAAAAGTTGGGCCTGAAAGTGCTGGAGCAGACCCTGGACCTGTATGTTATGGAAAAGGAAAAAGCCTTACAGTAACAGATGCAAATCTCTATCTGGGGAGACTTATTCCTGAGTTTTTCCTCGGTGGAAATATGAGGATACATACAGAAAGATTGAGCAGTTTTTTGATTACTACAGTAATCAATGGAAGATAGAGAGCAAAAGTTAGCAGAAGGAATAATTTCCATAGCAAACACAAAAATGGAGAGGGCCATTAAAAAAATTTCTATTGAAAGGGGATACGACCCAAGAGAGTTTAGCCTTTTTACGTATGGTGGAGCAGGAGGATTGCATGCTGTTTTTCTTGCAAAAATGTTAGATATACCGGAAGTTATCGTTCCCAAAAATCCCGGAATATTTTCAGCTTTTGGAATGCTTCTGTCTGACATTATAAAGGACTACTCATTAACAGTTATGCTAAAAGGAGATTACTCAGAATATAAACATATAAAAAAGCTGATTTTAACGCTGGAAAATAAAGCCCTCTCTGATATGAAAAACGAGAAAATACCTGTAAAGGAGATAAAGTTTGAGCCTTATCTTGATGTAAGGTACAGGGGACAGTCTTTTGAGCTTATTGTTCCCTTTGATAGGAACTTTGTAGAACATTTTCACAGATTGCACGAGAAATATTACGGTTACAGGATAGAAAGTAGGGAGATTGAGGTAGTAAATATAAGACTCAGAGTTATTGGGGTTACAGAAAAACCTGAGATTGAAAAGATAAAAGAAGGGAGGAACATACCTTCAGAAGATGCTGTAATAGGAAGAAAAGAAGTTATTTTTGATAGAAAAAGCTACAACACTCCTGTTTTCCTGAGGGAAAAACTTCTTGCAGGTAACATTATTAAAGGACCTGCAGTTATTGTAGAATACTCTTCTACTACAGTTCTCCCACCAGATTCTCGTTTAAAAGTTGATACTTATGGAAATCTTATAATAGATACTTACAATGGGTAAACTACTGTTTATACCTTTTGGTCTGTGGCTTTTTGTTTGCAGGAAGTATAAGCATATATCTGTTTTACATGACTTGTAAGGATTTTTTTCTGGAAAAACAGAGGGAAAAATTTTAAAATCACAGATAAGAAAGGACAGTTCTTCTCTGTCTTACGATAGATATTTACCAGACATCAGATATGAATACGCAGTGAGAGGAAAAAGATTTGTGGGAGACAGAATATTTATCAACGATTTTGAGTCTGACAGGAATACAATCCTGAAACTTGTAAGCAGATTTCCTGAAGGAACCAGAGTACAAGTGTTCTATAATCCTTTTAATCCTTCAGAATCTATACTTTTGAGAAGCTACCATTCTGGTATGTTTATCCAGATACTTGTTTTTTTCAGCATGCTTTCTGTTTTTATTTTTACCCTTATTTTTGAGATAATTTATTACGGCAGTGACATGTCCAGTATAGCTGAATCTGTTAAAAACTTGCTTCACAGGGTGATTTATGGAGAAAATGGCAACTGACCCTATTCTCCTTGAGATATTTAAAAACAGATTCTCATCTATCGCAGAAGAGATGGGAATCAATCTTCAGAAAACTGCATATTCACCGAATATAAAAGAGAGAAAGGATTTTTCCTGTGCTATATTTGACAGTTCTGGCTGTCTTGTTGCTCAGGCTGCCCACATACCTGTCCATCTTGGTTCAATGCCTGAATCTGTAAAGTCTGCAATTGAAAGTATAGATTTTGAAGAAGGAGATATGGTTGTCCTGAATGACCCTTACAGGGGAGGAACACATCTTCCAGATATCACACTGATAGCACCTGTATTCAATAATGGGAAGTTGCTATTCTTTGTTGCAAACAGAGCTCACCATGCTGATGTTGGAGGAGTATCTGCAGGCTCAATGCCACTCTCAACATCTATATTTCAGGAAGGAATCATCATTCCACCTGTGAAACTCGTCAAAAAAGGAAAGATAGACAGGGAAATTTTAGAGTTTATAAAATCAAATGTGAGAACACCTGATGAAAGAGAAGGGGACTTTTTTGCCCAGATATCTGCAAACATAACAGGGATAAGGAGACTTAACGAACTTATCAACAGATACACAGAGGACACAGTTATAAAATACATTAAGGCATTAAACGATTATTCTGAAAAAATGATGAGAAACAGGATATCTAATATACCGGACGGCATTTACTCATTTACAGATTACATAGAGGACGATGGGGCAGGAAACAGGGATATAAAAATATCTGTAGATGTAAAAATAAAAGGTAGCGATGCTGTTGTTGATTTTTCAAAAAGTGCTCCACAGACAGAAGGAAGTCTCAATGCAGTCAGAGCAATAACAGTTTCTGCTGTTTATTATGTGTTCAGGTCTCTGTTGAAAGAGGAAATTCCTGTTAATGAGGGATGTTTCAGACCTGTAAAGGTTATAACAAAAAAGGGAACAGTTGTAGACTGTACCTATCCCTTTCCTGTATCAGGAGGGAATGTTGAAACATCACAGAGGATTGTTGATGTAGTTTTAGGAGCATTATCGCAGGCTGTTCCAGAGGAAATTCCAGCAGCCAGTCAGGGAACAATGAACAATGTCACAATAGGAGGTATCAATCCTGACACCGGCAAACCTTTTACTTACTACGAAACCATTGGCGGAGGTGTGGGTGGGTTTGCAGGGGGAAATGGAGAATCAGGCATCCAGTCCCACATGACAAACACAATGAACACACCTGTTGAAGCATTAGAGTTTGAGTATCCACTGATGGTTCAGCAGTACAGTCTGAGAAAAAACTCTGGAGGAAGGGGGCTGTTCAGAGGGGGAGATGGAATTATAAGAGAGATTAAGCTCCTGTGCAATGCTGAGGTGACAGTGATTTCGGAGAGGAGAAGAATACCACCATATGGACTTTCAGGAGGTGAACCTGGAGAGGTTGGAGAAAACATTGTTATCCACAGAGGAAGGAGGATAAAAGAAGGTGGAAAGTTCCACAGGAAACTGAATAAAGGAGACAGGTTGATAATAAAGACCCCTGGAGGAGGGGGATACGGAAAACCTATTTAATTTCTAACAATTTCTATCTTTTCTATAATTACTGGTTTAACCGGAACATTCACCATCCATCCAATATTTACAACAGGGACATTACCAATCTCATCAACAACGTCCATTCCTTTTGTAACTCTGCCAAAAACAGTATATCCCCATTTCTGGGGATTTTTGCCGTAATCTAAGTAGGTGTTATCAACTAAATTTATAAAAAACTGTGTCGTTGCACTGTGTGGGTCTGATGTCCTTGCCATTGCTATAGTTCCCCTCAGATTAGACAGTCCATTGTTAGACTCATTTTCTACAGGGGGGTGTGTAGGTTTTTTGTATTTTAGATTCCTGTCAAATCCTCCTCCCTGAATAACAAATCCCTTGACGACCCTGTGGAATATAAGCCCATCATAAAACCCTTCTTTCACATAAGTGAGAAAATTTTTAACAGTCTTTGGAGCCTTATCAGGATAAAGCTCCACATATATATTTCCCATATTTGTTTTGATTAAAACAACAGGATTTTTTTCTGTTGCAATAGCAAAAGAAAATACAGATAAAAATAAAATTAAAATCTTCTTCATCTTTGTACCTCTAAATATTTTTTCTTGCTTCCATCATAAGTTTTTTCATCTTTCTTACAGCCTCGTCAAGACCTAAAAATATAGCATTTGATATGATTGAATGTCCAATGTTCAACTCTTCTATTTCAGGAATGGCAGCAACAGGCTGAACATTTGTGTAGGTAAGGCCATGGCCTGCAAAAACTTTTAAATTTTTATCTTTAGCATAAACAGAAGCTTTTTTTATCCTCTCCAGTTCCTCTATTTTTCTCTTTTCAGTTTCAGCATTGGCATACTCCCCTGTATGAAGTTCTATTGCATCAACCCCAACATAAACGGAAGCATCTATCTGCTCAATCTCTGGGTCTATAAAAAGTGCTACACTGATACCTTCATCCTTCAACTGGGAAACATACCTCTTCAGATAATCTTTTAAAGACACCACATCTAACCCACCTTCTGTTGTTATCTCTTGCCTCTTTTCTGGAACGAGGGTCACCCTCTCTGGTTTTACCTCCATAGCTATACTTTTCATCTCCTCTGTAGGAGCCATCTCCATATTAAGAGGAATTCTCTTTATAGAGCATCTCAATCTGAAAACATCCTCGTCCTGAATGTGCCTCCTGTCTTCCCTCAGATGAAAGGTTATCTGGTCTGCTCCTGCATCCTGTGCAATCAATGCACCCTTCACAGGGTCCGGTTCATAGGTCATTCTTGCCTGCCTGACAGTTGCTATATGGTCTATATTCACTCCCAACTTCATTTTATCCCCTCTAAAGGTTTATTCCAATTTACCGATAAATAAGGGTAAAAACAAATCAGGAAATACAATGCTAAAGAAAATTTTAATCTTTATACTCCTTTGTGTAAATACAGCTTTTGCTCTAAAGCTAAAACATGCAGAGCATCCTGAATTTTACAGGATTGTTATAGAAACAGGAAAGCCAGTAAAGTTTGAAGAGATACCTTTCTTAGATTCAAGGATATTTGTAATCAGTATAAATACAGATTCAAAAAAGCTAAGAAAAAAGATACTAAAGAGAAAGTATGTCAAAAGTCTGGACATTATATATTCAGGAGATTCCACAAAATTTGTGTTTGAAGTATCCAGCAAAGTGAAGGGATACAGAATATACACTCTAAAAAAGCCTTTTAGAATAGTTGTCGACTTACTGAAGAAAAAAGAAAAGAGAAAAACGGAAAGGACAGTGATATCTGACGACCCTATTTTTGACATTATAATGGGATATGAGCTGAAACAGAAGAGAAACAGCATTACTGTTTCTACAAGCACAAAAAAAATCATCGTTATAGACCCGGGACATGGGGGGAAGGATCCTGGAGCTATTGCAAATGGCCTTGTGGAAAAGGATGTAAATCTGAAAATTGCCCGTAAACTTAAAGAGATATTAGAAAAAGACCCGAGGTTTAAAGTATACCTCACAAGAAATTCTGACAGATATATCAAGTTATATGACAGAACTGTTTTCGCAGTAAAAAAGAAAGCAGACCTTTTTATCAGTATTCACTGTAATTCATCACCAACAAAAACAGAATCAGGAACATACATATACACTCTGAATTTAAGGGGAGCCCGGTCAAAGTTGGCCAGACTGGTCGAGCAGAGGGAGAATAAAGCTGTTATAGATTACGTAAAAGTAAGCTCAAATCCTGTCGTAAACAGGATAGTTGCAGACCTTGCAATAAGCACAACAATGACAGAGGGAAGGAGATTTGCTCACTATCTGAAAAAATATCTGAAAAACATAACAGATTTCAGAGATATAGACAGTGCAAACTTTGCAGTTCTGAAAACCCTGGAATCCCATCTGTTCTTATTGAAACACTGTATCTGACAGACCCTGCTGATGCACAGCTTTTAAAAAATGACAGATTCATAGAGAATTTCAGCTATAGTATATATAACGCCATAACAGATTATTTTTTCAGGGATTGATATGATTGTCGGTATTGATATTGGAAATACAACAGTTGAGATAGGCTTTATATACTCAAAGGATAAAATAAAGAGCTACAGGCTTAAAACAGACATAAATAAAACTGCTGATGACTGGTTTCTTGACCTGTACCAGATTACAGGAATAGAAAAAGATATAGCTGGAGAGTTTTCTGATTTCTTCAGTTGTCCCCCAGATTGAGACAAAAATATCAGAGGCTGTTTTAAGGCTCTCCCACAAAAAGCCGCTGCTGATAGGTAGAGACATTCCTGTCCCTATAAAAAATAATTACAGAAATCCATCTGAGGTGGGTATAGACAGACTCGTAAATGCATATGCTACCACTGTAGAGTACGGATATCCTTCTGTTGTTATAGATTTCGGAACTGCAATAACATTTGATGTTATAAGTGTGAAAGGGGAGTACGAAGGGGGAGCAATATTCCCCGGTATTGAAGCAAGCATCAATGCACTTTTTTCACGAACAGCAAAACTTCCTGCAGTGGACTTCTCTCAGATAAAAAGTGTTATAGGGAAAACAACTTCCTACAGTATAAAGTCTGGCATATACTATGGATATCTTTCACTTGTTGAAGGAATGGTTAACAGAATAAACATAGAAACAGGATACAAAAATAAAGTTATAATAACAGGGGGAAACGGAAAACTGATATCTGAGGGAATAAACATACCCACCATATACGATAAACATATAACTATGAAAGGGATACTTTTCATATACTCCCAGAGCATCTGAGTTGCTTTTTATCACAAATACATTTAGTATAATTAATAACAAAATCAGGAGGTTAAGTGGCATGGAGGCAACATACGGAGGAATTCCAACAGCTGAGGTCATCTTATTTATACTTATGCTTGCGATGCTTTTAGTCCTGTGGGGTACAATTATGTATAAGATGGGAACAAAAGAAAAATAATGTCTGAAGAAAAAAAAGCATATCCATTTGCTCTTGTTGGTTTTTTTGTTACAGAAAAAAATGTAAGCGATATATTCAGAACAGACGTCTCTCCAGAGCAGCTGGAAGAAATCAGAGAACTGATAAAAAAACTGATATTTGTTGAGGGTGTGGATGTTGCCATCGCACCCTTTGTTGTTCCTCCAGACCAGGTCAACGATGCACTCCAGCAGTTAGCAGATGCAGTATTTTCACCACCAGAGGAGGGAAAAGATAACTGATGGTCAGAGTTATCATATCCGGTATTATAGGTAGAATGGGCAGAAAAATAGCCCAGATTGCATATCAGGATTCTGATGTTGATATTGGAGGAGGGGTTGAAAGTCCCGACTGTGTCCATTTCCACGAAAATGTAGGAGAGGTTATTGGTGAAGATATAGATGCTCCTATAGTTTCTGACCTTGCAAAGGTTATAGATAAAGGCGATGTGATTATTGACTTTGCAGGAAACACAGATGCTGTCGTTTCCACGTCAGACTGGCTGCTGCTGATAAAAACAAAAAAGCCGTAGTAATAGGAACAACAGGTTTTACACAACAGCAGTTAGAAGAGATAAAACAGCTGTCCAAAGATATTCCTGTTGTCCTTGCTCCAAACATGAGTATAGGTGTTAATCTTCTGTTTAAACTTGTTCAGGAAGCTGCAAAAGCTCTGAAGAATAAAGGTTATGATATTGAAGTAATTGAGATGCACCACAGATTTAAGAAAGATGCCCCTTCTGGAACAGCAGTAAAGATTATTGATATACTGAAGAGAGAAACAGGAATAAAGAATGTAATATATGGAAGGGAAGGTATATACGAGGAGGGGAGACCTTCTGATGAGATAGCCGTCTTTGCTCTCAGAGGCGGTGATGTTGTTGGAGAGCATACAGTAATTTTCGCTGGAATGGGAGAGAGAATAGAACTTACCCACAGAGCAGGTTCAAGGGATATATTTGCAAAAGGTGCCGTTGAAGCTGCAAAATGGATAAAGGACAAACCAGCAGGACTTTATGACATGATGGATGTCCTCGGACTCAGGTAAATGTCAAAAAAGAGCAGCTGGGTTCAGTATCTTTCTATAGGCAGTATCGGTCTGCATCTCGTATCAGGCGTTGTTGTTGGTGTTCTCATTGGTTATTTTTTAGATAAGTATTTCAATACTTCCCCATGGCTAACCATAATATTCTTTTTTTTAGGGATAGGAGCAGGTTTTCGGAATATGTATAAGGATGTTAAGAAGTATATAATATCAGAAGAGGAGAAAGACTAAACAAAAATTTTATCCTGATGCATCTCCCTCTGTATCTCAGATATAATTTTATTTTTCACTTCATAAGGTGAGCCTTTCAGTCTGCATCCAGCTGCATCTCTGTGACCACCACCTCCGAGCCTCTTTGCAATTCTCTGAACATTAACCCTACCCTTTCCCCTGAGAGATACTCTCCACGTATTTCCATCGTCTTTCTGAATCATAATAAAGGCTACCTCAACACCGTCTATGCCCCTTGCAAAGTTAACAAATCCTTCTGTATCTTCCTCCAGCGAACCTGTCTCTTCTATAAAATCCCTTTTCACAACCAGTGAGGCAATTCTTGCCATCTCCATGCATCTCTAAAGTAGAGAGGACCCTGTGGAGAAGATGTATAACTGAAGGTCTGTTCCTCTCAAATATAAGAGACGCTATTTTTGAAGGGTCAATTCCCTTTGAAGTCAGGTATCGTGCAAACTCAAATGCTTCTTCATTAACATTATT
>JAUZSJ010000026.1 GCA_030949555.1 Persephonella sp.
TCTTCCTGTGTATACACCCCAGCTCTAAATAACTTAGAACAGCCTATTATTAACCAGTTAAATAGAGGAGGTTTCCTATAATATTCTTCTCCCAGATACGTTGGCTGGGCAAAGTTATGAAAATAGCTCATCTCATAGGACATAACTACTCTTGTAGGTCTTCCTCTCTCTAAATCTGTAATCCAGAATTCCAGAAAACAAAGAAAGAAAGGCAAACAAAAATAAAAATACTAAAAACTTCCTCATTCTATCTCCAGAAACTTCTGTATTACATCCTCAGATTTTATCAGTGTCAAACACCTGTAATCTCCAAGCTTACACTGTGAACTGCAACAGAACTTACATTATTTACACAGTTAAGCAACTTATAGTTTTCAGGTTTCCATATAGGATATCCTCCTAAAATAACTGTTGCAGGTTTCCTTAATCCTACAAAAATATGGTAAGGCAAATTTTCCACCAATATTAAATGTTTTGAAAAGTTTATTAACGCTCCAAACATTCTGATACTATCAGAGGTAAAAATTATCTGTTTGCTTTTTGAAAGTTTAGATATATTTTCTAAATACCATCTATCTGAAGGATGCGATGCCAGAACTACAGGGATTTTTAACTCATTCTGGATTATATCAGAAATCTGGGCTGACATATATACAGGAATATCTTTTATCATTTTAGCAGAGGCTTTAGTTGTATAAAAATAAACCTTTATATCCTTTATAATATCAGCAAGAGCTGATGTAAAAAAAGAGTCTCCTAAAGAACCTGCCTGAAACAATAAGACCTTCTCTATTTTTCTATTCCTCCATAAATTTCCTCCAGCACCTCCTTTGCCCCCATCTCAAGCAGCTTTTCTGCAAGTTTTTCACCTAAACCTTCAGCATCTTCCACAACTCCTGTTATACTGTCTTTAAAAAATCTATTTCCTGTAAGGTCTGAAACAAAACCTGTTATTTTCAGTTTGTCCTCTGATATTTCTGAATAAGCAGCTAAAGGAACCTGACATCCACCTTCTAATCTTTTCCAAAATGCTCTCTCTGCTGTAGCCCTTATCTGACTTTCTCTATGGTTTAAAACAGACACGATTTCTCTCGTTTTTTCATCATCAAGCCTTGCCTCTATTCCTAAAAACCCCTGTGCGACAGCCGGAATCATGTAATCAGGTTCAAACACCTGCCTGACCTTGTTCTGTAAACCTAATCTCTTAAGACCAGCATACGCTAAGATAATACCATCATACTCCCTATCCTGAAGCTTCCTTATTCTCGTGTCTACATTTCCCCTCAGGTCTTTTATCACAAGGTCTTTCCTGTTTATCAATATCTGGGCTTTTCTCCTTAGAGAACTTGTCCCAAGAACTGCCCCTTCAGGCATCTCATCAATGGAGCTGTACCTTACAGACAGAAATGCATCCCTCGGGTCTTCCCTTTCTGTAATGGCAATCAGTCCAAGACCCTCTGGAAAGTAAGTGGGAACATCTTTAAGGGAATGAACAGCAATATCAATTTCACCTCTAAGCATTGCCTCTTCTATCTCTTTGACAAACAGTCCCTTGCCTCCAACTTTTGCAAGGGGAACGTCTAATATTTTGTCCCCCTTCGTTGTTATCTTTACAAGTTCAACCTGTATATCTGGAAAATGTTCCTTCAATCTATTTGCCACAAAATTTGCCTGCCACAGGGCAAGTTTACTCTTCCTTGTTCCTATTCTTATCCTCAATTTATCCCCCAGAAAAAGATTTAGAACATTATAAACTCTAACAGGCTTACCTATCAAACGGTAATCATCATTTTTTAAAAAAATATTTCTATTAAGAGGCTAATAATATAAACTTTTATAGGGGAATAAAACAGACACATAAGGGGGGATAAAGTGGGAGAAAAAAGGGAGGTAGTTTGTCCAAACTGCCATTCTAAGAAGGTAATAAAAAACGGAAAATCAAACGGTAAACAAACTTATCTATGTAAAACCTGTTACTCACGGTTTCTCCTTAACAGAGAAAAGGAAAGATATCCAGTATCTCTGAAGAAAGATGTTGTCAGACTGTATAACGAAGGGCACACTCTGACGGAACTATCACGAAAGTTCAGCATAAAAGTTCAGACGATACATTACTGGATAAAAACACTGAACAGAAAAAAATAGTTTCATCAAATTTTGAAAGGGTATTGAAATTTACGAGATTGAGATTTAGAATACTTCTCAGTAGCTATTAATAGATTAATAATCCCTCTGAGGGAGGGTAAAAATAAACTTTAGGGAGGTTAAAGACATGAAGAAGTTAGTCGTAGCATCTATCCTTGCTGCAGCACCTTTTGCCGCATTTGCTGGCACAGCATCAGACGATTTCACGGTAACAGCTACAGTTGACCCCTACTGTGAAATTGTTAGCGGAGCATCAGACGTATCTGTATCTTACAACCCATTTGACTCTTCTGATGTTTCAGAAACAACAACAACAGAGTTTAACTGTGTTATGGGAACAAACTACACAATTAATGTCGTTACCGATGGGTCTCTTGAAGGATCAGGTACTTCTGCTACTCTCACCTTTACCGCAACACCTTCAGCTACAAGCGGAACTGATACTGATGGATTAACCGGAACAGAAGCTGTTGATATAGCAATTACCATCCCTGCAGGACAGAATGTTCCTGTAGATGTATACTCTGATACAGTTACTGTAGAAATAGGATATTAATCTGTTTTAGGGGCTTTTATGCCCCACTTTTACGTTTAGGGGGAATAAAATGAACCTCAAAAAGATAACTCTGGGATGTCTGTCTGCACTGGATATTGTCTGGAATCTCTTACGGAAGCAGCACAGACGACAACTTTAATATTTCTGTGACAGTTGATCCTTTCTGTGAGATAACAAACCCGATTAATGACGTTAATGTGGATTATAACCCATTTAAAGTAACAAACTTCGCAGTGGGAACTATTGATTTCAGATGTATAAAAGGAACTCCTTTCACACTGTCGGCAACAAGCTCCCACAACCCGTCAGGACCTTTAGGCAGGATGTTAAAAGATGATAATCCAGCATACAGTATTGATTATTCCTTAAGTGCAACTGTTAATTACGGCAGTTCATCAGCCCACAGTTTAAACCTGTTTGCCAGTCCTATATCCATGACTGCACCTACATGGGACCCTCCATCAACATTTTATGTTGCCATATCCTTTGGAGGACAGCCTGTTCCAACAGGAACATATACAGATACTATAACGATAAACATCTCTTATTAGATACATAAAGGGGGAGGAAATTTATGAGAAAATATATAATATCTGTTTTCCTTCCTCTTTTTTACTTTTTTCCTGTTTTTTCTCTGGATTTCACCATCAAACCTATAAGAATATACATGACTTATAAAAAAAATACTGCCGTATTTGAGATACAGAGTCTGACAGACAAAACTATAAGAATAGAAACAGAAATAAAAAAATGGGGGCAGAGAAAGGACGGCAGTTTCATATTAGAAGAGACAGAAGATATGGTTGTTGTTCCGCCTTTTATTAAACTTGAGCCCAGACAAAAACAGCTTGTAAAAATTGCCTATCTTGGAGATTATGACTCAAAACTGCAGGGAAGTTACAGACTAATACTGAAACAGCTTCCTGAAGAATTAAAGTTTGATAAAAAGCCTAAAAAAATAAAAACAGTGGTTCAGGTAGTACTGCATCTAAGCATTCCTATATTTGTAAACCCACCAGATACACAACTCTACTATAATCTTTCCTTTTTACCAGAAAAAGTGTCTAAAAAGGAAGTTCAGATAGTTGTAAGAAACAGAGGAAACGCCTTTGCAAGGATACTAAACATAACCCTCTATAAGGGAGGTAAAGAGATTTTTCAAAAGAGGATGGCATTATATATTCTTCCTCAAAGAGAAATTTTCCTCAGTATAAAACCACCTGAAGATAAAGACAAAAAAAATACAGAATTTAAGGATATTCCAGACAAAATAGAGATAGTGACAGAAGATGAAAAAGAGTTTATTTTCAGTTTATAGCTTGATATTCCTATTATTTACATATTCTGAAGGCAGGACAGATTCAGAAGAAAGATTCAGACTTCTCATATTAGGACTTCATATAAATGGCATAAACATAGGAGATAACATCGTATATGCTAAAAAAAAGCCTATACATCAGAAAATCTGCTTTAAAAAAATTAGGTTTAACCAAGCTACCTGCAGAGTTTGAGACAGTTATAAAAAATCAGCCTTTTTACTGTATAACCTGTGTAAAAGGGGTGAAGTCACAGATAAACTACAATTTGCTTACAGCAAATATTATAGTCCCTGCACACTTTTTTGAAAAGAAAAAACTGAAAAAGGAACAGAAAAAATATCAACCTGTAAAAAGTAAAGGATTAGTGGTTTCTTATGATGCTATGTATTCAAAATATACAGGCAACAATCTCTTTAGAACATACTTAAAAGGAAATTACTTTTTTGATGAAGGGAACTTTATTTCAGACTTCAACCTTAATTACTCAGAAAGAGAAAAAGATTTGTCAGACTAAACACAACATTAAGATTAATAGATATATCAAATATAAAAACTGCTGAGTTTTGGGGGACATCTATTCTCAGGATTCTTACTTTAACACAGTGCTCAGGATTGGGGAGTCAGAGTTGGAACTGACTATTCTTTAAGGCCCGACATAAT
>JAUZSJ010000027.1 GCA_030949555.1 Persephonella sp.
AGGACAGAATCCAAACCTGTAATTGTCCTCATACCTTCTACAGAGTATCTGAAACTGTTTGACGTCTATCCAAAAAAGAAAGAGCTTAAACTGTTAGAGCACAGGGGAATTACTGTGATTATCCCCTTGAAAAACAGCAAAAAGTTTTTCTACCTTCACAGAGGAGCAAACAGTATAGCATTCAGAATTCCAGAGAAAAAAGAACTTATTGAGCTGATGGAAAGTGTCAAAAAGCCACTGATTGCACCCAGTGCAAATCCTGAAGGGAAAAGCCCTGCAAAAAATATAGATGAGGCAATAGCCTATTTTGGAAACAGTGTTGACCTGTATATTGATGGAGGAGAGATGAAAAATAGTATTCCATCAACAATAAGTCAGGACAAAACTCTCAGGTTCAGATAATAAGAGAAGGCTCTGTTAAAAAGAGTATATAGATAAAATTATAAAATCAGTATAAATTATATTTAGCAGTAAAAACTATATATTCTGTATAAGCGGTGGAGGAAAGTATGAAAAGATTGGTAGTTATAACATTTGTTCTTCTGAGTTTCAGCAGTTTTGGAAATGAAGCAAAGAAGTTGTTCAAAAATACGGCTGTGAGGGGTGCCACACAGATTACGGTATAGTTGCAGGACCCAGCTTTTACATGGTTAAGGAAAAATATCTGAAAAAGTTTAACGGAGATGCTAAAGCTCTCAAAAAGTATCTGTATCAGACTATAAGAAAAGGAAGCTCAGGCAAGTGGTTTAACTTTCTTGATATGAAGATGCCTTCACATCCACAGATAAAAGAGGAAGAGATGAAGGTTATTGTTGATTATATAGCCTCTATCCCGGAGCCAGAAAAGGGGAAGTAATCCCCCTACACCAATCTGTTTCTCTGAGCCTCAGTTATTGATGCTGCAATACCTATATCCCTTGGGAACTCTGTCCCCCTGTTTGTTGTTCTTATCTCTAATCTATCTGTTCCAAAATAATCTTTTATAATCTCTATCGCTCTGTCCATGTCAAACTCATTACAGGAGAATATATCAATAGAAAAGTAGTTTTTCTCAGGAAATGTGTGGATGCTTATATGACTTTCTGCAATGATTACAAAACCTGAAACACCCCAGTCTTCAGGTTTATCTCCACCATCATACTTGAACACATATGGAGGCATTATCTTTGTCATATTAATCTCTTTAGGAAGCATGTCTAAAAAATCTGTAATAGCCTCAACACTTGCCAAAACTTCATAATTAGCGTCATAACCATCAACCATCAAGTGGGGTCCAAATCCTATCAATCCACCAGTCCTCCATAATTTATTTCCAAAATATAAAAAATATACCAATTAGCCCCAATTGTAAAGAATTTTTTCACAGAAGAACAACAGTTTTTATGATAACAATCATTAATTTCTAACTATTTTAGCATAGATTTTCCTGTAGTTAATAAAAACTAACTAAAGGAGGTGAACAGAATGGCACAGACACTGAAAAAAGACTTAGACGTAAGATTTGTTGAAGTCCCTTACAGATGCAAGTGTGGAAAAGAAGGAAAAGAGGTAATTGTAGTAGCTAACAATGTTGGAGTGTTAGACACAAAATGCAGGGAATGTGGAAGAAGAATTCTTGAGCTCAGAATCTTAGAAAATGAAACAGTTGCCCAGTAGTGTAAAAAAGCACTATACTTACATCTATGAAAGGGAAAAAGTTAGGCCTATGGGAAGCTGTTTCTATGGCTGTCGGCACCATGATAGGTGCTGGTATATTCTCCATATTAGGGGTTGGTGCTCAGATTTGTGGGAGTAATCTTCCTGTGGCATTTCTCATTGCCGCTTTAATCTCCTTTTCAGTTGCATACTCCTATGCAAAATTAGGCTCGGTATTTATTTCCAATGCTGGTCCAATTGAGTTTATTATCAGAGGGATAGGAGATAATGCTGTAACAGGAATGCTCAGCATCCTTATGTGGCTCAGTTATGTTGTATCCATATCCCTCTTTGCTAAAGCCTTTGCAGGATATTTTTTAGCACTTTTTCACCTGCCGTTAAGCAGTTTATATATAACAGTTATAGAAGGCTTAGTTATACTCTTTTTTACAGTTTTGAACTTTTTTGGGACAAAAGCTGTTGGGAAAGCTGAGTTCTGGATAGTCCTGATTAAGCTCTCAATACTTCTGTCTTTCGTTGTTTTAGGATTATGGAGTATCAATCCAGACCTTATAAAACCTGTTTTCGGTGAGGAGGAGATTGTTAACACATTTTTTGCAGCATCAGTGCTTTTCCTTACCTATATGGGATTTGGGCTTATAACTAACGCTTCTGAAAATATTGAAAGCCCTAAAGAAACAGTTCCTAAAGCAATATACATCAGTATTGTTATCGTGGCTTTCGTATATGTATCTGTTGCACTGGTTGCCTTGGGTAATTTAGGGTTTGAGGGACTGATAAAAGCCAAGGAGTATGCTCTCGCAGAAGCTGCAGAGCCTTTTCTTGAAGTATTGGATTTACGCTGGTGGCTGTCGGTGCCCTGTTTTCAACATCTTCTGCCATAAATGCAACTCTGTATGGGGGAGCAAACACAGCCTATGTTCTTGCAAAAAAAGGACATCTTCCGAAGGCCTTTGAGAGAAAAACATGGTTTAACGAGCCAGAAGGTCTCTACATTACTGCCGCTTTAAGTATGTTTTTTGCGGTAGCTTTTGATTTAAATGGTATCTCTTCCCTTATCAGCTTTGTCTTTCTGATTATATATCTATTTGTAATAACATCCCATTACAGATTGATTAACCAGGCTGGAGGTAATAAAATCCTGATTATCACAAACTTTATACTGATATTTAGCGTATTTATCACATTAGTAATATACCAGTGGAAAAACCAGAAAGACAGTTTCTTTGCAGGATTCGTATTATTACTAATGGCATTTGTTTTTGAAATCTTTTACAGAACATTAACAAAAAGGAAGTTTGCGAAAAGGCATTACCGTAAGTTTTCTATCAGATTACCTTTTTTATAAAATCTTCAAAAATTGTCCTGTTTCTCTTGACCATTGCAATAAATAAAAGTCCTGTGATAAGACTATCGTAATATGCGTCATGTCTGTGTACAACTGGTATGTTGTATCTATGAGCAAGCTCTTCTAAGGAAGTATCTTCCTGCTGAATAACCTGTTTATACCTCTTTTTCTCTGTATAAAAAGCAAAATCCCTCAAATCTATGTAAGGGTTAAGGAGAGGAAACCCGTAAAGTTTCTGTGTGTATTTAGACAGCATTTTTATATCAAAAGTAACAAAATAACCTACAAGAACAGTTCCTTTTATAAACTGTAAAAATTCAGGTAAAACATTTTCTACAGGAGGAGCATTATCTATCTCTGAAGGAGTTATACCGTGGACTAAAATACTTTCCTTTTTTATATGTGTGGAAGGTTTTACAACTCTGTGAAAACTGTCCTCTAAATGAACCTTAAGGTTTTTTATCTTCACTCCCCCGAAGGATATTATTTCGTCTTTTGAAGTGTCCAGACCTGTAGTCTCTAAGTCTATGGAAGAAAAATTATTCTGTCTAAACTGTTTTCTTTTATTTCCTGATAAAATTTCTGAAAGTTAGGATTGTTTCTGTATCTGAGTATCTTCAATTTTTTCAGCAGTTTCATTCTACACTCTTAAACGGAAGTGTACCCTATCATCTCCTGAAATTTTTTGACTACCTTGAAAGCATCTTTCAGCAAATCTTTTTCAAGTTTTGTAAGCTCTTTGGTTTTATGTAGTTATCAGGTTTCTTACCTTCGGACAGTTTTTTCAGCTGGAATTTCAGCCTCAGCTCCTGCATGAATTTGAAACTCTCTATCAGTTCTTCTGAAAGAGTTTCCCTATTCTGCATGAGCTTTCTTATTCTGTCAATGGTGTTGGTATCGGCTATCTTATTTTCTAAAGACAGTATCCTGACTCCATAAACTATCGGGAATATTCCCCCTTTCTTTATGTCTAATTCATCCCTGTGCTCACCTGATTTTTCCACAATAAAGTCTCTGAAAAATCCAATAGGTGGTTCTATCTCAAGGTTTTTCATGGCCATAACAACGAGAAAGCTTTTTGTTTTCCTGTATAAGGTTAAATATATATCTCCTGAGCTTTTCGGATATTTGTGTGTTTCCATACACAGGTCTGAAATCAAAAAATATGCTGGTATTCATAATACTGATAGGGTCTGGATGGGATATCCAATTGTTTACAGCTTTCTTCCATTCTTCGTAAGACATGTTCCATTCAGGATTTGAAACCATAACTTTTCCGGGACATTCAGGAAACCCGATTTTCAGTAAAATCTGTATAATTCTTTTCTCCTAATTTAAGAAATTCATCTTTTTCATCTTTCTTCATATAAACTATACAGTTGTCTATGTCTGTGTTAATAGTCTGCTCTTTTCTTCCTTCACTGCCCAATACCATAAGCACAAAATTACTGTCCACACCAGTCTCATTAACAGCCATCTGGACAGCTTTCTTCATAAATCTGTCATTAATTTCTGATATATACTTCTGGAGTATCTCTATATCTTTTCCTGTTTTGAACATTGTGAATACTGTATCTTCAAGACTAAAATAAAGCTCTCTCAGCTCGTTTATCTCCTTTGCCCTATCTATCTGGGAAGCAAGATGAACAATACTTTTTGACTGTTTTATAAAGATATCCCTGTCCTCAATTACCCCAATTACCTTTCCATCTTTTAACACTGGAAGTCTTTTTATGTTTTTCTGAATCATTTTCAGAACAGCTTCAAAAACAAAGTTGTCCTCAGATAGAGTTTCCACAGGATAGGACTTAATCTGTTTCACATAAACATCTTTAGGATTTAAGTTCTGGGCAAGAACTTTATCTTTTAAATCTTTATCTGTTACGATACCTTTCAGTCTGTTTTCATTTCCAACTAAACAGTAGGAAATATCATTCTCTGACATTTTTTTTGCATAGCAGGCACTGTATCTTCATCTGCACAGAAAACAGGAGGTTTCAGGGGAAATTCAGCTACTGGTAATATGGAAACATCACTTGGTTCACTTACAGTCCTGTCTGTATAAGCTTCTGACAGCTTTTTGATGGTTGTTTTTGTGAAATACTCTTTCACCTCTGGATGTGTATCTACCAGATGGAGAAAAGCTCTTCAGGAAACAGTAAAACAATACTATCCTCTACAGACTTTACCGTAAAATCATTAGGTTGGTTAAATATAAGAGCAGTATCACCAAAAAAGTCTCCTTCCTCTAAAAAATCAACAGTATTTCCGTCCTTTTTTAGAATAAAGGCTCCTTTACTATAAGGTAAACTGTTCTCAGGCCTTTCCCCTTCCTTTATAACTACAGTTTCCCGTGGTATGTAATCAATCATAGCCTTTTTTGATAAAAAATCTATCTCACCTTCTGACAGTAAAGAAAAAGGTTTCGTATTTTCAAGCAGTTTTTTTATATCTAACGACATTGTTGTTTTCAGGGGGCAAAAGCCCCCCTCCTGTTTTACTCTGCTCCTATTCCAAGATACTTCCTTACTTTCATCTCTTCGAACTTCTCTTCAGCCTCTGGCTCTTTAGTCATAAGGGAAACTATAATACCAACAACAAATGCTAATGTCATTGATATGATAGCCGGGTTTTTGTAAGGGAATACAGGTTCAGGATTTCCAAGAATGTCCACCCAGATTGTTTTACTGAGGATTATCAAAACTACAGACAGGAACAGTCCAGTTGCCATACTTGCTACAGCTCCTGCTGTTGTGAATCTTTTCCACACTATAGACATGAGAAGTGCCGGGAAGTTTGTTGATGCAGCTATAGCAAAAGCAAGTCCAACCATAAAGGCAATGTTCTGGTTTTTAAATGCAATTCCTAAAACTATAGCTGTTATACCAAGTATCAAAACTGCAACCCTTGTTATTTTAACTTCCTGTTCCTCTGAAGATTGACCTTTCTGAACACTCCAACATAAAGGTCGTGAGAAAGGGCACTTGCTCCTGCAAGTGTAAGTCCTGCAACAACAGCAAGTATTGTAGCAAAAGCAACAGCAGCAATAAATCCTAAGAATGCATCTCCACCAAGTGCCTGAGCAAGGAGTGGAGCTGCCATATTCCCACCTTTTCCAATAGATGTAATTTTTTCAAGACCAACCAAAACAACAGCTCCAAATCCAATAACAAAGGTGAGAATGTAGAAGTATCCTATAAATCCAGTAGCAAAGAATACAGACTTTCTTGCTTCTTTAGCGTCACGAACTGTGTAAAATCTCATCAGAATGTGAGGCAGACCTGCTGTTCCAAACATCAGTGCAAGACCAAGTGATATTGCATCTATTGGGTTTGACACCAGTCCCCCTGGTTGAAGCCATTTTTCTCCTGCTGTTTCTTTAACACTCTGGAACAGACTTTCTGGAGAAAATCCAAACTTTACCAGTGTCCATACAGTCATAATTGTTGCACCACCTAACAGTAAAACGGCTTTTATTATCTGAACCCACGTGGTTGCAAGCATTCCACCAAACAGAACATAGGTAATCATTAAGGCTCCTATGATAACAACAGCAAACTCATAAGGGATTCCAAATACAAGCTGAATAAGTTTTCCTGAACCAACCATCTGAGCAATGAGATAAAGAATAACAACTGCTATAGAGCCGAGAGCAGCTAAAATTTTTATAGGTTTAAGCTGGAGTCTGTATGCAACAACATCTGCAAATGTGTATTTACCTAAGTTTCTGAGAGGCTCTGCAATCAAAAACATGATAACAGGCCAGCCTACTAAAAAACCAATAGAGTAAATCAGTCCATCATAACCTTTTGTTGCGACCATACCTGCAATTCCAAGGAAAGAGGCTGCACTCATGTAGTCTCCTGCAAGGGCAAGTCCATTTTGAAAACCTGATATACTTCTTCCTGCAGCATAAAACTCCGTAGCTGTCCTTGACCTTTTTGCAGCCCAGTATGTTATCCCAAGTGTTGCTACTACAAAGAGAAGAAAGAAAGTAACAGCTAAAGGGTTCATACCGACAATAGCTTCATCTCCTGCAAGAGAAGGTAAAGATACAGTTAGCAACCCTGCCCATGCGTATATTATCTTTTTCATTGTTTACCTCCTGAACTTTTCTCTAAGCTGTTTTACCATTGGGTCATAGTTTTTATTGGCCCAGTATACGTATAAACCTGTAAGAACCCATGCCAGCACTATAACCCCTATTCCTATGGGAATACCTACAGTAGTAGCACTTCCCTCAGACAGAGGTTGCCCTAAAAATTCTTTCCCATATGCAAGAAGAAGTATAAAGGAGTAGTAGACAAACAGAATTGCAGCTGTAAAGATAAAAGAAACTGAAGACACTTTTTTCATCAGATTCTGAAAGTCTGGGTCTGTTAAAATTTTTTTAAGCTCATCCCTGTTCATTTTTTACCTCCTTATTTATAGGGGGCTTTTAGCCCCCTTTTTTAATCCTCTAAAGTGGAGATATCTCCAAGGGGAAGACCCAACTCTCTTGCCTTCAGAACTCTTCTCATAATCTTTCCAGACCTTGTTTTTGGCAGTTTCTCAACAAATTCTATCTCATCTGGAACAGCCAACGAACCAAGTTCATGTCTGACGTGCATTTTCAGGTCCTTTATAAGTGTTTCATTTGGTTCGTGTCCCTGTTTCAGTATAACAAAGGCTTTGATAGACTCACCTTTTACATCATGTGGTTTTCCTATAACTGCTGCTTCTGCAACAGCTATGTGGGAAACAAGGGCACTTTCAACCTCTGCTGTTCCTATTCTGTGTCCTGATACATTGATAACATCATCTGCTCTACCTAAAATCATTATGTATCCGTCTTCATCCTTTGTAGCTAAATCTCCTGCAAAGTAGTAATGGTCTATCTCTGTCCAGTATTTTTCAAATCTCTCAGGCTCTCCCCAGCATGTTCTCAGTGCTGAAGGCCACGGCTGTTTTATTATCAGGTATCCAACCTTGTTTGCTTCTTCTGGATATCCTTCTCTGTCAACCACTTCTGCTTCAACACCCCAGAAAGGTTTACCAGCTTTTCCGGGCTTTTGCGGATATGCTGGAACAGTTGTTATCATGTGACCTCCTGTTTCTGTCTGCCACCATGTGTCTCACTATAGAGCATTGACTTTTTCCTATAACTTCGTAATACCATATCCAAGCTTCAGGATTTATTGGCTCTCCGACAGAACCTAAAATTCTTAGTGAAGAAAGATCATACCTGTTAGGCCATTCTTCTCCATACTTCATAAACAGTCTTATAGCTGTTGGTGCTGTGTAGAATATGTTTACTCTGTATTTTTCAACTATAGACCACCATCTTCCCGGGTCTCGATAGTCCGGAGCCCCCTCTGCAACAACAGATGTTACTCCCACAGACAGGGGTCCATACACCATGTAGCTGTGACCTGTAATCCATCCCGGGTCTGCCGTACACCAGTAAACATCGTCCTCGTGCACGTCAAACACATACTTTGTAGTTACATGTGTATAAAGGTTGTAACCTCCAACTGTATGGAGAACACCTTTTGGTTTTCCTGTAGAACCTGATGTGTAAAGGATAAACAGTGGGTCTTCTGCATCCATAACCTCTGGTTCACATTCTGGAGACTGGTCTTTAATCAGTTCATAAAAATCTATTTCCCTTTCTTCCAGTTCAAATTCATCCCCTTCCCTCTGAAGAACAACAATATTTTCAACAAACTCTAAACCATCAACAGCCTCATCTACAACAGATTTCAGGTCTATCTTTTTTCCTCTTCTTTTTGTCCAAGTTGACGTAACTACTACCCTTGCCTTAGCATCCTCTATTCTCATTCTAAGTGCGTTTGCACTGAATCCTGCATAAACTACAGAATGAACAGCTCCTATCCTTGCACAGGCAAGCATTGTTGCAAGCTGTTCAACAACAAGAGGCATATATATAATCACTCTGTCCCCTTTCCTTATGCCAAGAGATTTGAGACCATTTGCTATTTTGCTTACAAGTTCAAGAAGTTCCCCATAGGTGATTTTAATCTCCTGATTGTCTTCATTTGTATAGATGTAAGCAACCTTATTTCTTTTTCCATTTTTTACATGTCTGTCCAGACAGTTGTAAGTAATATTAAGCTTTCCTCCTATAAACCATTTATAATCTGGGTACTCCCATCTCTCTTGCCTTATTCCACTTTTTTAGACCAGTGAAGCTCTTCTTCTAGTTCTTGACCGTGAATCCTTCAGGGTCTTTGATAGACTCCTGATACATTCTCGTCAAACTCCTTCAGCTGTGATATGAACTCCTTCTCAACACTCTCTGCAAAGTGTGCCAGCAAATCTTGTTAAATCCTTGAAAAGTGATCTTCATCTTTTTGTGCTCATGACATGGCACTGCCATCCTCCTTGAGAATTAGTAATCTGTCAAAAGCCTGTAAATATAAGACGTCACTGTTAATCCTTTTCCATCTCTATCATCTATCTGGTACTACACCTCTTCAGATTCGCTCCCTGAAGCCATTCTAATCCAGTAAGCCTGGCACATTCAGCAAGATTCTGCAGACTTCTTCTTCCTGCCTAGAGAAGCAATCAAAACTCTGGTAGAATCTGATGCAACTTGGCTCTGAACTTTCCTAATCTCCAATTCCAGTCTGTGAAACATGATACCCAAACTGGGCATAAACAGCTGTTCCATCATTAGGGTGGAGATTCCCATAATCGTAATCTATGTATCCAGCTTCAAAGGTAACAACATCCTTGATCGGCAGAGGATGGTCTGCTGAAACATCAACAGATCCATTTTGCCTTGTAGTCGTCAACCTGTGTAGGACTGTCATAGTCGTCAGCGGCAGCATCTTTCTGGTAGTCTATACCTGCTCCGAAAGAGACTATCTTTTTCTTCCCAAGGTAATGCGTCCTCTTTGTCAGGCAGGAACCTTCTGTAATCCCAAACAGGTTGCTCCTTGAATTCTTCCTGCAATCTCTGGAAGTTTACCATCTTTGTCTATTGTTCACGCCCTGCTCCCTTCCAGTGTTTCTACACCATCAAATATTCCCAGTCTGTAATCAAGACTTCCTGTTGGAAGGGATATAAGACCCATTATCTCAGCTCCATAATCTCTCCATACAAAGTTACTTGTTGGGGGAAACTTAACAACAGTGAGATTGTAATCCAGTCCAAGGAGAGAAGTAGCTCCTGTTGCATTGTTGTGGGAAAATGGCAGAAGTATCTGACCGAAAACGAGGTTAAACTCTTTTGCAAGCTTTAGTCTAATCCAGGCATCCTGTATAAATGTTTTTGTGTCATTATTGCTCTTGTACCCTATAACATTATTTGCATTATCTTTTTATAGCTGTGTACATTTTCCCATAGTTGGGATTAATACTGTCTGTCTCTACAAAGAAATCAACATATTTGTTGATTGTTCCGCCAAACAGAATCCTTGCCCTTCTGATGTAGAAGTCACTTCTCCAACCTGAGCCGTCAACCTGACCATCCTGTATCCACTCTCCTCTCAGCTGAAGCAAAAGACTTATCCAGACTGTGCTCTGGTCGTTGATTTTAAATTTTGCAACAGCATTTTGTAGGAGAAAAAGATAGAGCTGATGCTAAAACTGCGGAAGATAAAAGAGATTTTGTGAGAAATTTTTTCATCTTGCCCCTCCTTTCTTGATTTCAAACGATGTTTGAAAAACATACAGGTTTAAATTTTTCCTGTCAAGAAAATGTTAAAAATTTATTAATAAAATTTTTATATATTTATCAATAACTTACACATCAAACGCTGTTTGATTTTGCTTTCTTTTTTAGTAAAAAATGCGCTTGATATATAAACCGAGTGGTCCGTAAAAATCAAACGCTGTTTGATTTTTTAAACAATGTTGGAAAATATTTGTATGTTTCTGTCTACACACATTATCAAGCATTGTTTGAATTTTTTAATCAAGAGAGAGCCGTTGGAGCAAGAATTTCTGTTATTTTCTTCTGCAGTTTCAACTTTACTTTTTGCTGGATCTCCCCTTCAATTCTCTCTCTCTAAAGGCATCCTTACAGATGGTGCTATGACAGAGAGAGAGGCAATCGGGTAGTAAAATTCATCTCTCACTATTGTAGCCACTTCACTTGTTTCTGAGCTAATCTCATATTCAACAATAAATCCCACCTCTTTTCTTGCCCTTTTTAGCACTCTGCCAGTTGCTGTTTTTTCTGCTTTAAATCTTTTTGCTAAAGGGGATTCAACAATGACAGGTTTACGGACAGGCTCTTCATATACATATATAACTTCTTTTCTGTGAGGTATTGCAAGGTATA